>NZ_AFGF01000157.1 GCF_000219125.1 Acetonema longum DSM 6540 | reverse complement strand
GGCGGTAGCGAATGGTTTCTCGTAAGCCGAAAAGTCACCTAAATCCCTTCAGTACGGCAACGCAGGCGTTGCTCTTACCTAGCATCTGGGCCTTTTGAACGGTTCCAGGGGCGAGGCTGGAGGAGTGCTTTTGATCTATGAGGAGAGGAATGATCTATTTGCGATACACCTGGCGCCGCATCGGCCTTCTGCTGCTGATTCTGCTGCTGCCTTTGACCCTGGCCCAGGCGGCCCCTGAGTTTATGCCGGTTGAAGAAGTACAACCGGGGATGCATGGGATTGGTAAAACAGTAGTTGCCGGTGCCAGCATAGAAGAATTTGGTGTAGAAGTCTTAGGAGTTATGAAAAATAAGGGACCGGCCGGGGACGTGATCCTGGTCAGGACCTATGGGGATTTAATTGAGCGTACCGGTGGCATTGCTCAAGGAATGAGCGGCAGTCCGGTCTATATTAATGGCCGGCTGGTGGGCGCTATCGCCTATGGCTGGGCTCTGACGGATCATAAAGTGGGCATGGTGACTCCAATTGGCGATATGCTGAAGATTTGGGATAAGGATTCCACTTCCGTCGGCAGCGTCAGCCACGTAGAGTCTCTGGCCGGACTGAACTTCAAGCCGATCGCCACTCCGCTTATGGTTTCGGGTTTCGGCGATCAGGCCCTTGCCTACCTGGCGGAAAAATTAGGCCCCCTGCAAATGTCCCCCTATGCAGTTGGCGACGCTCCCTCCGATATTGACTACGGCCCTCTGAAAGCAGGAGGCGCCGTGGGAGTGCAGCTGGTGCAGGGAGATGTGAATATCGGCGCTGTTGGTACGGTTACACATATTGATAATGGCAAAGTGCTGGCCTTTGGTCATCCCTTTCTGAAGAAAGGCAATGTTGGCTTTTATATGACCAACGCCTATATCTTTACGACAGTCCGCGGACTGGAAAACTCATTTAAAGTAGGCACAAACGGTACTGCCGTCGGTTCTGTCACCCAGGACCGATCCGCCGGTATCGGCGGTGAGATTGGCCGGTTCCCCAGTAATGTGCCGGTCCGTATCAGCGTTCAGGACGAAACCACCGGCCATTTGAAACAAGCCTCCGTCCGGGTGGTCCAGGATGAACAGCTCAGCCCGATTCTGGCGGCTGCTACGGTCTATAACATCATTGACAAGACCATCGACCGGACCGGGCCCGGCACCGCACGTATCAAGTTTGAAATTACCGCAAAGGATATGCCGGTTGAGAAGTTTACCCGGGAGAATATGTTTTATAGCGCCGGCAATATCGGCGAACTTTCTGTCGGCGAGTTTTTTGAAGCCATGTCTCTCTTGACCAGTAACCAGTTCAATCCGGTGGACATTATGGATGTCAATGTCCAGGTGGTGGTCAGCGACAAGCGGCATACGGCGGCCATTACCGAAGCTAAAGCCAAGGCCGTGAATGTCATTCCCGGCGAAACCATCGACATCACCGTTAAGATGAAGCCCTATCGGGGTGAAGTGCTTGCACGGACCATCCAATTCACAGTGCCCAAGAACCAGAAATCCGGGCCTTTAGCCCTTTCGGTTCATGGGGGCGGCATGATTCCGCTGTATCAGCTGCTCCTGAAAAAGGGGGGCATTGACGAGTCGGTGCTCAAGGGCGAGAAAAAGCAGAACCAGACTTTTGCCGAGCTTTTGCAGGATTTCTCCCGTCGGGACCGTAACAACGACATTGTCGTCGAAGTCCTGGACCTGGAAAATGAACAAGCTAAAAACGAAGGCAAACAACGGTCGAACAAAGAGAAAAAGAAAAAACCAAAACTCCCGGTGCCTGTCGCCGAGCCGGAGAAAAAGAACCGAATTTCGCCGCAGAATGCTCTGGACCGTACTAACGACAACAATGAGAAAGCCAAGAGTTTTGTTACAACCGACTTTATCATTGAAGGCGATACACGAATCTATCTCAATGTGACGAACAAGTAAAAAGGATCTGGGACCCTGTTGAATTTTAACGCAGCAGGGTCCCTTTTTATGCCGCAAGCAGGGATTTTTCGATGGACGGGGAATAAAAAGTCTATAGTTGCTGTCTGCAGCGATATTGCTGTGTAAGTGCTATACAAAACACCGTATGACATATATATGTAATATTACAAAATCCGCATTCCGCTTACTGCGCCAGGCAGAAAGGAGATCCCATGAGCTATATATTAGAACTTGTCGGAAAAACTGTTTTGTCCGGGCTGAAATCAGCCGTGTCTATGGTGGAACGTACTGGAGAGGCAATGATCTTGTTGTTTCAGACTCTGGCGCATTTAGGCCGGGCCAGAACCGGTCATGTGATCCGCCAGATGGCTCACCTGGGAGTGGATTCCCTGCCGATTGTCCTGATCACTCTGCTGTTTACCGGCATGGTTATGACCCTTCAGATGGCTCAGGAGTTTATTAAATATGGGGTCGAGTCGACAGTGGGCGGGGTCATGGCCGTGGGCATGGGCCGGGAATTGGCGCCAGTTTTGACCGGAGTGGTTGTAGCCGGACGGGTGGGCGCCGCCATTACGGCAGAAATCGGCTCTATGAAGGTTACTGAGCAAATCGACGCCTTGCGGGTCATGGCGGTGAATCCTATTGCTTATCTGGTTGTACCGCGCCTTTTGGCCTGTATGATCATGCTGCCGATACTGGTTGTTTTTGCCAATGTCATTGGAATGATAGGGGGATACGTCATGGCTACCGCCCATGCCGGCATCAATTCCTATACCTATATCAACTCTGTTAAGACCTATGCCGGGGCCAACGATATCATCGGCGGCCTGATCAAATCCGTATTCTTCGGCGGCATCATCGCCACCACCGGCTGCTATAAGGGGCTGACCACCGCGGAAGGAGCCGCCGGGGTCGGCAAAGCCACTACCAGCTCCACTGTCACTTCGATTATCCTGATCTTCATCAGCAACTACTTTTTATCATTATTATTATACCGCTAAACTTTATTGCGGAGGGTGCCTATGATTAAACTCGTCAACATTAATATGAGTTTTGGCGGAAAACAGGTTTTAAATAAAATCAATCTGGAAGTAGCCGCAGGAGAAATCCTGGTGATTATCGGCCCCAGCGGCTCAGGGAAAAGTACCCTGCTGCGGCTGATTACCGGCCTGTTAAAACCGGATGGGGGCCAGATCTGGGTCAATGGCCGGGAAATATCCGGCCTGAGCGAAGACAGTTTGATTCCGGTCAGGCAGCAGATGGGAATGGTGTTTCAGTACGCCGCCTTATTTGATTCTATGACGGTAGGGGAGAATGTGGCTTTTGGCCTGCGGGAGCATACCAAAATGACCGAAGAGGAAATCCAGAAAATAGTACGGCGCACCCTTCGGATGGTTGGCTTATCGGGGCATGAGCCGACCATGCCGGATCAACTGTCCGGCGGCATGAAAAAACGGGTCAGCCTGGCCCGGGCCATTGCCGGTAATCCAAGCATCCTGTTGTATGATGAGCCTACTACCGGCCTGGATCCGATCATGTCGGAGACGATTGACCGGCTCATTGTCAGTACCCGGCGAATCCTGGGGGTTACCTCTGTGGTTGTGACTCATCATATGACCAGCGCTTTTCATATCGCCGACCGGATCGCCATGATCCATCAGGGACAGATCATTGAAACCGGCACCAGTGAGCAGTTCCGGAATTCGACGAATCCGATTGTACAGCAATTTATCCATGGCAAGCAGTCCCATCGGGCGGCAAAATAAAGAGCTTTCTAACGCAGGGAGGTTGCGGCAGTGGTTTTTAGCACGGAAGCCAAAGTAGGGGCAGTCAGCATATTGGCCCTGGCCCTTTTGGCCGGCTTTATAGTAATGTTAAGCGGCAACGCTATGAATGATGAAGGATATCCCGTTTATGTAGTATACGATCGGGTCAATGGGCTCAAGCCCGGCAATATCGTGCGCTATGCCGGCGTGGATATAGGCCGGGTCCAAAATGTAAAGGTGACTCCGGCCGGAGTAGAAGCGGAACTTTTTATCCAGTCAGGAGCCCAAATCCCGCAAGGCGCCAAGTTTGCCATTGGCACCGACGGCCTGATGGGAGAAAAGTACATTGATATCACTCCCCCCGCCAGGCGCGCCGGAAACTTGAGTGGAAACGACAGAGTTTCAGGGGAAACTCCCAAGGATTTGGATCAGCTGATCGCCACCGCCGATGAAGTCCTGAATGAAGCCCGGACGCTGATCCGGTCGATGAATGACGTGATAGGTGACGAGAAAGTCAGAGAAGCCCTGAAAGGTTCGGCTGTCAACCTGAAAAAGGTGACCGACAATCTGGATGCCTTCAGTGCCAGTTTGGCCCGGATGGCCGTCAACAACGAACAGAATGTCGCCGACATCGCCTCTAATCTGCGGGCTATGTCGGCAGACCTTAAATCCACTGCCGCCCGGGTAGATAAATTAGTGGCGGATGTGGACAACAACGGTCAGACAGCCAAAGATCTGAGGGAAACCCTGGCCAATGTGAAAAGCGCCAGCGCCCGTATCGAGAAAATGGCCGCTGCCTTAGAAGGCGTAGCAACCGACCCGTCCACCGCGGAAAATATCCGGGAAACATTAAAAAATGCCCGGCAGGCCAGTGAGAAAGCCAACAAGGTATTGGACAAGGTAACCAATATTAGAATGGAAAGCGGTCTGGATGTCTTATATCAGCCCAATGAAGGCGCTTATCGCACCAATCTTGACCTGAAGGTCAGTACCTCGGACAAAGAGTATGCCTTGTTGGGTATCAAAGATATCGGGGAAGAAAACCTGCTCAATCTGCAGCTGGGAACTAACTATGGCAGTTGGGGGAGCCGGTATGGCATCGTGGACGGCAAAGCCGGCGTGGGTGTGGATGGGCAGGTCTCCAGCCGCTGGAAGCTCTCTTTAGATGCTTATGATCCCAATGATTTTCGTTTAAAGCTGCGCAGTGAATATGACCTGGGCCGTGACACGTATTTGGTGGGAGAAACTGACGATGTCAGGCAGAATACGGACAAGAACACATACTTTGGACTGAAAAAGATTTTTTAAGAGGCTTCTATTATGAATTATGCTAGAATCCATAAAAATGTATGGTAGGGAAAACATGATCTAACATGTAAAAAATGCGAACAAAGTTTGACAGAACTCATGTATTAGCCATATAATGTATTTGTATCTATTTATGACTGACTCTCAGTCAGCCAGTATTGATGAAAAAACAGCTATGTCCACTAGGAGGATGAAGTTGCAGATGAATCGTCGACTATGGAAAAAACAGCTGGCTATCGCCCTGGTATCCGGCTATGTTACTATGGGCGCCAGCTTGGCGTCAGCAGCTCCCATGGAACTGACATTGGAAGAAAGCATCCAGTTGGCTCTGACCAATAACCCTGCGGTCAAGATGGCGGAAACCAACAAAACCAAAGCATCCTGGGGCGTGAAAGCGGCCAGGGCGAACAAAGCCCCTTCTGTGACACTGACCCACACTTCAAGCCGGGTTAGGAGCGATCCTTCCAAAAGTGCGGGCGTCTCCCAGATCGGGGAGAGATTCGAAAATGTAGCCGATCTGACCTGGCCGATTTATACCAGCGGCAAGGTGGAAGGAACCATCGCCCAAGCCAAACTGGGACTGAAAGTTGCGGAGTTGGGCACGGCTGAGGCCCGCCAGCAAATTAAGCTGGAGGCTACTACTGCCTACTTTAACCTGCTGCAGGCCGGACATCTGGTTACTTTGAACCAGGAATCCGTCGACCGGCTGGCGGCCCATCTTAAGAATGTCCAAGCCCAATATGCCGCCGGTACGGTAGCCAAAACCGATGTGCTGCGCTCCGAGGTAGAACTGGCCAATGCCCAGCAGGACCTGATCCAGGTTCAAAACAGCGCTGACCTGGCTGCGGCTGCCTTAAACAATGTGCTGGGCCTGCCCCTGGATACCCAGATTACTATTAAGGACCAGCTGAAACAAGAGGCCGTGGAATGGACCATGGAAGAAAGTATCGGCAAAGCTATGGCCGACAGGCCGGACGCCGCCCAGGCCAAGACCAATGTGCAAATTGCCAAATATGGTGTGACAGTAGCACGGAGCGACCGGTATCCCACCATCGCCCTGTTCGCTTCCCAAGGCTATAATGATGACGAATTTCCCGGCGATGATAACTCCAACTGGGCGGTGGGGGTGTCGGCCACCTGGAACGTATTTGATTCCGGCCTCAGCCGGAGCAAGGTCAGACAATCCCAGGCCGACTTGGAGTATGCCAAATTGCAGCAAAAACAAGCCCTGGATGGAGTGGAACTGGAAGTGCGGCAGGCTTATCTCAATGTGAGGGAAGCCGAAAAACGCATTGCTACCAATCAGGTAGCGGTGAACAAGGCCGAAGAGGATTATAAGATTGCTCAGGTCCGTTATACCAGCGGCGTGGGAACCAATCTGGACGTGATCGATTCGGAAGTTGCCCTGACCCGAGCCAAAACCAACTATATTCAGGCTCTCTATGACTATAATACCAGCAGGGCTCAGCTGGAAAAAGCTGTTGGCGCCCGAACAGAGTAACACACGCTGCCTATAACGCCCGGTTCACCGGCTGTTATATTTCCCAGGAACTCTGACAAAGGAACTCTTCCTGTCTCTGTCGAAAATAAAGCAAAATGAGTCACTTAGGCAGGAGGATGGTCATGGGTCGTCGTAACGCCGTGATCGGGCTGATGCTGTTTTTGGCGATCCTCAGCATTACAGTCGCTATCTGGCCGGAAAAAGACAAACAAATAATGGCGCAGACCGGCACCATGCTCCAGGCTGAAATCAGTAAAGCTCTGGGCTGTCAGGTGACGGTAGGTGATATTGCCGTGAGTTCTTTCCGGGAACTGACGGCGTTAGATATTAAAGTATATGACAAGGAAAATCAACTGGCAGCCTCTATTCCCAAACTGGAGGCGGCCTTTGACCTCCTGGCTCTGATGCGCGGTCGCGAACCGGTGGCGGCCATCTCGCAGGTGACTGTCTATGATCCCCAGGCGTTTTTACGGCAGAGAGAAGACGGAACCTGGAATGTGATGGATTTTTTCCCGGAGAAAAAGGCCGGGGCGTCTGTCAGACCCCAATTTGGCGGATTGATCCGGATTATAGAAGGATCAACCCGGCTCTTTGCTGACAAAGGGCAATATGATTTTAACAAAATTAACGGTACGTTGGATTTTACCTATCAACCCAGCATGCATATATTTTTAAGTCTGATTCATAATGACTCTCCTGTTCGGCTGGAAGGGACAGTGAATGGACGGGAACAGGACGCCCTTGATATCCGGGCGGACCGTCTGACGCTGAGTGCCTATCAGAGGTTGCTGCCGGCGGATTTAGCCGGTTCAGTTTCCAGCCTGGAAGGTGAGATAAAGAATGTCAAACTCAGTCTGAAGCAGGAACAAGGCGGCCTCACTTATGCCGGTGAAGCGGAATTGGACGGTGTATCCTTGGATATTGCCCGGTTCGAGATTCGGGAAGCCAGCGGTTTGATTACCGTCACCGACCGGGAAGTCCGCCTGCTGAACACCCGGGCCAGTCTCTGGGATCAGGCAGTGACAGCCGGCGGCTACGTGACGCTTGATGCCCGGGAGCCGGTCTTCCATCTGACCCTGGTCTCTCACGAATTCGACCCTCAGGCAATCGCGCCGTTTTTGTCAAATAGCCGGATGCCGGTCTATGGTCCGGTGGAAGTTGAACTGCAGCTGACTGGGACTGCCTCTGCGCCTTCAGCCACAGGAACTCTCCGGCTGCCCTACGGGCAGGTGGACCGATACCCGGTCCAAAATGCCCGGGCTTTCTTTTCCTATCAGGATGGCGTAGGGCAAGTCACGGGACTGGAGGCAACGCTCTTCGACGGACAGGTCCGTGGCAGCGGTACGCTGGATTTGAACCAGAAGAAATTCGCCGCCCAACTAAGCGGAAAACAGCTTAACAGCGAGGCTTTGGCTAATGCTCAAGGACTGCAAAAACTTCGGGGAAGCCTGAATTTCGACTTAGTGGCCAGCGGCCCGATGGATGGTCTAAACCAGACAAGCGCTTTCGGCACTCTGTCGATAGACCAGGGCGAACTGGCCGGCATCCCGGTAGAGAATGCTTACGGCGGCTTTTTGCTGAGAGAAGGCCGGCTTACGGTGGAGTATTTAAATCTGAGCCTGGATGGCGGGGTTGTATCGGCCCGGGGAACCATTACCAAAGATGCTATACGTTTATGGATTCTCGGACGGCATGTGCCCTTGGCGCTTCTTTCCCGGAATTTACCGGGACGTGGCATGGACGGCCTGGCTGATTTCAACGGGCGCATCGAAGGGACTCTGGACCAGCCTCAGCTAGAGATGAAATTTAACGCCAAGCATGGGCAGTTCTATGCTCAGCCCTATGAAACACTGTCAGGGCGGATTCTTCTGAATCAAGAGTTTCTGACAGTAGAAACTGCTGAACTGCGGCATGGCCAGACCTGGCATAACCTGGCGGGTACTGTCGGCTTAACCGGACGGCGGGAGACAGTTCTAACCCTTACGACCCGGCAAGCCCGGGCCGAGGAAATGATTCAAGCCGTTCCCACCGATGAAATCGTAACCGGCAGCTTAGACCAGGAAGCCATCATCAGCGGCCCCCTGGACGATTTAACCGTGGAAGGCTGGGTCGCTCTCAGTGGTGGCAGCTATCGGGGGTATTTGCTCAGCAGTGTCAACGGTTCTTATCGCTATCATCGCGGAGAATTGAATCTGGACCAGGTAGTCCTGAATTCTCTGCAAAATCAGGTGATCATTTCCGGCCGGCTGACGGCCGATAAAGAATTGGATTTTGATATTTCAGCCCAGGACGTGGACCTGCTCAAACTGCCGTTTCACTACCCTTATCCGGTGGGCGGCCAACTGGCCTTCCGGGGTAAGCTGTCAGGACCCCTTGAGTCACCTAACATGGAAGGTCAGCTGGAGAGCAGTTCGCTGCAATTAAACGGCCAGAAACTGCAGGCAGTAGAAGCAACCGTTCTTGTGAACAAGCGTCGGATCGACTTTCCGACAGCACATTTTATGCAAGAACAATCAGACTATCTTCTGTCTGCCGGCTATGATTGGGAAAGCCGGGAACTTTACGGCGATGTGACTGTCCGGCAAGGCTCGCTTGCTGCTATGGCGGCTATGGGAAATCTGTCGGACATGGGATGGTCGGGGATGCTGGACGGGACATTTTCTCTGTCCGGCACACTGAAGAATCCTGTGGCCCGGCTCAACGGCACTATTTCAGGCGCCACGCTCCGGGACTATCTGTTGGGAGATCTGACCATCGATGCTTCTTACCGGGACCGGGTTATTTCCCTGGAAAATGTTTCGCTCCAACAGGGAAACGGCTTTTTACTGATGCGCGGCGTTGCGGACCTGGACGGCGAAATCAATGTTGAAGCCGGTGCCAGAGAGATTGACGCCCAATTCTTCTCGGCGGTATTCAACTCCAATCTGGAGACCCAAGGCCAGCTGAATTTTACGGCTCAGATTACCGGCAAAACCGCCAGCCCCCATACTGCCATGTCTTTAGAGATCCTGAACGGCAGTGTGGCCAATGCCAGCTTTGATAAACTCTACGGATTGTTCATGATGGAAAACGGCAGGATTCAGGTCAACCAGCTGTTGCTGTCCAAAGGACCTTACCGGGCCAGCGCCTATGGTACGGTGCCCTTGGCGGCGTTAAACCCGGCAGACCGGCGGCAGGCTACGGCGGCTGATCAGATGGACCTTACTTTCCGGCTGGATCAGGCAGATTTGAGCATCTTGCCGGTGATGACCAAGCAGGTGGAATGGGCCAGCGGCGAAACCACCGGAGAGATTAAGGTCAGCGGCAATCTGTTGCGGCCTCTCTTTAACGGACGGATCACGGTAACCGATGGAAGCCTGAAATTTGCAGACCTTAAGGAGCCTATCCAGAAAGTGGCGGTTGATATTCGTCTTGAAGATGATAAAATACTGGTACGCACCTTTGAGGGTAAAATCGGCGCCGGGTCCTATCTTCTGACCGGCGATATGTCTCTCAGGGACTTGGCGCTCCATGATTACAACATGAAACTGTCCCTCAACAGAATTGTTTTGAGTCACAAATATTTCCAAGGGCCGGTGCAGGGAGAACTGCGTCTGACCGAAGTTGACAATAAGCCTCATTTCAGCGGGAAACTGCTGCTTGAGAAGACCATGATCAATATTCCTCCTATGCTCTCAGACGGTAAAACGCCGCCCATAGATATGAATCTGGATGTGGAAGTGGTGGCAGGTGACAAGGTGCGCCTCTTAAATCCGATGCTGTACGACATTTGGGTCACCGGAAAGGTGCATTTTGGCGGCAGCCTGGAAGAACCGGATGTAACCGGCCGACTTGAGGCCCTGCGGGGCAGTTTGAACTATCTCCGGACCCAGTTTACCATCAGTGAGGCTTCGGCTGCTTTCACCCAATATCATTCCTTTGAGCCGGTCCTGGCTCTTAAAGCCTCCACTCGCCTGGAACAGACCACGGTGAATCTGGATGTAAACGGTCCGGTCAGCGGATTGAATGTGCGGCTGACTTCCAACCCCTCCATGAGCCAGCAGGAAATTCTGTCCCTTCTGACTCTGCGCAGCCGTTACTTTGAGCGGCAGAGAAACGGGGAGGCAGGCAGCGACGGACTGGGTCGTGATGAATTGGTCAGCATGCTGGACGCGGGACTTCAGATGCAATTTATCGCTGAAGTCGAAAGCATGTTCCGGGACGGTCTGGGCTTGGATGAGTTCAAGCTGTTCCGGGATAGCGGCGAAGCTCCTGACGGGGAAGAGGAGGCGGAAGACTCCCGGGAAAGCTATAAAGTAACCTTCGGTAAATATGTATCCGACCGGTTACTGCTCAATTACACTACCGGTGTCGATTCCAGCATTCATCGCTACGGCGCCCGCTATGACCTGACCCGCAACATCAGCCTCACGGCGGACGTTGACGAGTTTAATCAGGAGGAGTATGGAGTGATGATGCGCTTTAGTTTCTAAGAGGGGGCCGTTGAAAAAGACCTCTGCTTCGGAGCCTAAGGTAGGTTTGCGGCGGATTTTGGGATGATAAGATTTGCAGATAGAAAAAGGTGATGAACCATGTTTGGAAAATATCTGGCGGAATTAAAACAAATCAAATTATTGGAGCCGGCGGCGGAGAAAGAGCTGTGGCGCGGATATAAGGAAGAAGGCAATTTGGATTGCCGTCAGGCGTTGATTGAGCATTATCAGCCGCTGGTGTTTAAAACCGCTGCCCGCTGGCGCCACGACGAACGGGCCATCATGGACATCATCCAGGAAGGTACAGTGGGCCTGATTGAGGCGGTGGAAACCTTCGATTATACCAAGGGTGTGGCTTTCAGTCTCTATGCGGTTCACCGGATCAGAGGACGGATGCTCAACTACCTGGAGCGGGAAGGAAAGTATTCCCGGAATGTGGCGGATCCGGCCGCACTGGCTCCTTATGATTCCGAGGATCTGGACAGCTGGGAAAATATGCTGGTGGATTCCGGCAAGGCCATCTCCCAGCAGGCAGAGGAAAATTTCCTGGCAGGCCAGGTGAAGACCGCTCTGGAGCGGCTGCCTCTAAAAGAAAAATACGTCCTTAGCGGCGTCTATTTGAATGAGCAGGAACCGAAGATTCTGGCTGAGGCGCTGGATATCAGCCTCTCCCATATGTACCGGCTGCAAAAACAGGGAGTACGGCGTTTAAGAGGGATGCTGTCGAAACTCATGCAGCACTGGTAACAGAGCTGCATGAGGGAGCAGCAATAGGCGTGTTAGGTTGAAAAACCGTGAAAAGCAGTTTACTGACGGCGATGGATGGCGATTGACTAAGAAATCCGTCGAAATTGAACTAAATCGCTCTGAAAAGGATTGTCGAAAAGACAGTCGTCTGGCGGACTATATATAATGTAGCCGAATAGGGGTGAGAAAATGGCTGACGGTAATAAACCTATGTCCCATCATCTGCGGTCGGCGCGTCAATGGCTGACCAAGGCGGAGGAATCCTTTGACAATGACCGGCAGGTTAGCGGCGAACTTAATTTGTTGCTGGCCCAGGCGGAATTGGAGCACGTCAAAGAGGTTAACCGGGAGCAGCGAATCAAAAAATATTCGCTGTTGCTGCATGGTTTGGCTCTTACTGTGGCGGTTTGCTTCACTGTTGTCGGATTCTATGCGTATGGGCTGCTGGATGAACCTCGCCAACCCACACCTATACCCGCTGGAGAGACTTCGGTGAAATCAGTCTTGCAGGCTGATTTTGCGCCAAACGGGATACAAACGCAGCAGCCGATTGCGTCGGCCCGACAGACGCCGGCGACTGACTTACGGGCAGCCGGCGCTGCTGTAAAGCTGCCGCCTGACAACAGGCAGGTAAATGAGCGGATGTCATTATCCGGTCAGGGGATAGCACCGGCAAAATCACCGGTGCTATCCCGGGAGGAAATGCGCCAGATCATTCAGGCAGCTGACAAATCCCTTCGGGGTGAGTAGTATATTAAAAGGAGGGTGAATATGGAGACAATACGACGCTGCGGACGAGTGTTCGTCGTGACTATTGTCGGGCTGAGCATGCTGTTTGGCGTCGTACCGGCGGAGGCAGCTGCTGACTTTACCGGTAAAACGGTTACTGCCGTCAGTGTTAGCGGCAATGCTAAAGTATCGGCTGATGCGGTTATGGCGGCGGTAAAAATAAAGCCCGGCGATACCTGGCAATTGGAAAACATTAAAAAGGATATACAGTCCATCTACGAATTAGGATTCTTTCTTGATGTAGTGGCGAACTTTACAGACGTTCCGGAAGGCGTCAAAGTTGTGTATAATGTGGTAGAGAACCCAGTATATAAAGAAGTGCATTTCAAAGGCAATAACGCAGTCAAAACGGAGAAACTGCAAGGGTTCATTAAACAGACCCCCGGCAGTCTTATCAACGCTAAAACACTGCAAGAAAACCTGCGAGATATTGAGAAATACTATCATACAGAAGGCTATATTCTGACCCGGATCAGCGATGTGGCAACCACGCCGGACGGGGTTCTGACCATCAGCTTTAACGAAGGCCTGCTGGAAGACATCAGCGTGAAAGGGTATGAAAAAACCAAGCTCCATGTCATTACCCGCGAATTGAAACTGGACAAGGGCCAGGCGTTTAATATCAATAAAGTCAAACGGGCTGTGCAGAGAGTGTACAACCTGGGATACTTTGAAGATGTGAACATGAAGCTCCTGCCGGGGCGCGAGCCTAATGGGGTCGTGCTGGAAATCAGCGTGGTTGAGCAGAGAACCGGCACCTTTTCCATCGGGGCCGGCTACAGCAAGGCAGACGGCATGGTAGGGATCATCGGGCTGGGGGACAATAACTTCCTTGGCACCGGCGATAAAATCAAGATTAACTGGGAATTCGGCGGCAAGTCGGATTCCAACCGGGACTACGAATTTGGCTATGTCCGTCCCTGGCTGGACAGCAAGGAAACTTCATTAGGGTTTAATATCTATGATGTAACCTATCGCTACAATGACTACGAAGACGGCCATCTGGAGTCTACTTTCGACCGCAACCGCAAGGGCTGGGATGTGACTCTGGGCCGGCCTGCGGGTGAATATATCCGTAACTATATCACCTATAAAGACCGTACCGACACCTATGAGGATTGGGTATCCGGTCTAAACCAGAAAGATCCGACTATTCCTGATCCTAGTCCTGCCGACCCTGATAATCCCGGCACAATTTCTAATCCCGACTATAATCCAGACTACCTTAAAGACAACTTCGGCACGACCCGCAGTATCACTCTGAGCCGTGTTTTTGATTCCCGGGATAATGTCTTTAGCCCCACTACGGGACTAAGATACTCCCTGAGCGCCGAATTTGCCGGCGACGGCCTTGGCGGCGATTTCGACTATGATAAATACACGGTGGAAGGTCGCAAATACTACAAAGTCGGACGGGCTCATGTGGTTGCCCTGCGTCTGACCGGAGGCTACGCCGACGGCAATATGCCTGACAGCGGCAAGTTCTCGGTAGGCGGTTCTGACACCTTGCGTGGCTTTAACGACGATCAGTACAAAGGCGACAAAATGCTGGCCGGATCGGTGGAATACCGGTTCCCCATTGTCTCCAAAGTCCAGGGGGTTCTGTTCTCCGATATCGGTAAAGCCTGGGATGGAGAGGGTTATAAGCTGAATGACCTGGAAACCAGCATCGGTATCGGTCTCCGGATTAACACTCCGATTGGCCCGATCCGCCTGGATGTGGCCAAAGGCCACGGCCAGGATTCTACAAGAACGCACTTTAGCTTCGGCGGCCAATTTTAAATGAGGAAAGAGTCAGGTCCAGACCTGACTCTTTCTTATAGTGAATATCAGGTCAGGAGGTGTGCTATGCGGAAGGGGATATGCTGGACCATCGTGCTGCTGTTGCTCTGCCAGGCTGCCGTTGCTCTGGCTGCCGTTCAAACCGTTCAAACTATAACGATCGAAATAAACAGCGAACATCCTCTGCCGGCGCGGGTGTCCGACCGCATAGCCGCCAGCGCTTTGACTGTGGGCACCCAATTGCTGGCCGGACGTCCGGTGACGGAAGTGATGCGGAATGCGGCTGATTTTGAACAGGTGTATATAGAAATTCTGGACCGGGTGCTCTTAGGTTATTCTGTGCAGAAAGTAGTGATTATTCCGGGAACCGCCACCCATGTCAAGGTCTTGGTTCAATCCTGGGGCGACGTGGTGCGGGACGTAACCGTGGAAGTGGATCCGGTGGGAGTATCGGCTGAGGCGGCGGAGCTCTTGCGCAGCCGCCTGGCAACGATAGAGCCCGACCTGATCCGGGTCATTGACGGCTTGCCGGTGGATTCTCTGGGCTGGTCCGGGTCTGTCATCCATAATACCATTCAGGATTTGGTTCAAGAGAAACTGCCGGAGTTCCGCAGCGTGGCGCAAATCCTGCCGGGGAAACAGACCCGGATTCGCGTTATCCTCATTCCCCGGGGAACGTTGGTAGAGGAAGTCAGACTAGCCTTACGTTCCCGTACTATGCCCAATATACTGTTATGGGAGATACGACCGGAAATTGAAGACGTGGTTCAGTCCATGCACGGCCTGCCGGTTGCTTTTGTCGCCCGGGAAAAAGCCTGGTTCCGGCAGCAGATTCAGGAGAAAGCCGGCGCCCATTCCCATACACGCGCGTATGTCTTGAACCATAATGCCAGTATCATGCCGGGAACGATTACGAACGTGATCCTGGAGTCTGAGAGCCGAAAATACCGGATAACCGCCGAAGGCAGACTGAGTTTCGGGCAGTTGGAAAATAATGCTGCCGGCAGTTTGCACGCTGGCAAATATATCTCGGAATACGATGAAGTGTTTGGTGAAATAACATTAACAACCGGGAATATGACCTGGGATTTTATAACCGGCTGGGGACGAAAGTTCGGCCCCCGGACCTCTGCCGGCATCAAGTATGACCTGAAGGTACACCAACCGATTTACTGGCTTGAGCAGGACATGGGCCCCCACTGGACTCTTAAACTGGACCGGGGCCCGGATGAAGACCGCAGGGATCACAATGAATGGACCCTGCGCTATAAGCTCCATGACCTCTTGAGTGTAGAATACGTAACTAACCGCCAAGACAACTTCCTGCGCCTGATCGGTCACTTGTAAGAGTTTCCTGAAATTTACTAAAGCCTCGAATCCGGGGCTGTGCAAAAAGGTTGAATATGGGGTTCCTCCCTGTTATAATGAATATTATGGACAGAATATGATCGCCAGCAGGCGGGAAAGAGGGTAATGCCGTGTTGTTTGCTAATAAAAAACACATAAAAATGGTTGCAGTGGCGGTTACCGCTATATTCTTACTGGGAATCGGCGCTTTAGCCGTAACTTCTACCGGGACCGGCTATGCCGCCAAAGCGGGAACTTCCTCCAATATCGGCAAAGTGAATATGCAGGTTCTGATGACCAGCCATCCTGATTATGCTAAAGCCCAGGAAACAATGAAACAGGAGAGCGAACAAGCCAATAAGGATTTTCAGGAAAAAACCGCAAACATGGCCAATGAAAAGGAAAAACAAAGCTATGGCCAGCAACTGCAGCAGCGTCTGCAGATGAAAGAAAAAGAACTGCTTACCGCCCTGCAGGATAAAATTAACGCAGCGATCAAAGAAGTCGCCGATGTCAAAGGGCTGACCGTGGTACTGCCCGAGCAGGTAGTCATTTTCGGCGGCCAGGACATCACTGACGATGTTCTGAAGAAATTTAAAAAATAGTTTTGTTGTAGCGTTCCGGATTCCTTTCCCTCATGCAGGGTGACTTTTGAAAAAATTTAGGCAAAGATCATCTGCAGCTTCGAATCAGGGCCCGTTCAAAAAGGTTCAGATGCTAGGTCAGAGAGACGCTCTGCGTCTCCGTATAGTGAAGAATTCAAAGGACTTTTCGGCTTAAGAGCGATCATCCGCTGATGCACTCTCCCGGAAAGTCCTGAATTCTAATACGGCGCGACGAGGACGGCTCTTTAATGAAAGAAGGTGCTTGGATGCCGGCGCTATTTAGAAACCATCGCAGATTATTTTATACTATGGCCGGTCTGGCGCTTCTGGCGTTAGCGGCGGGTTGCGGGCAAGGGGATAAGGCGGCGCAAAACGCGCCTGTCATTGGGATTCTGGACACGGCCAAGGCTATCCAGGGACATCCCCAATATCAACAGGTTCAAGTCCTGCAGCGGGAAATTAATACGATTCAGGCTCAGGCTAAACTGGCTGACACCAAAGCCAAGCAAGCTTATGAACAGGAAAAGACCGCCGCTGCCATGGACATGGACAGTCTGGCCAAAGCTATGGAGCAGCAGTATCAGGCCCGGATGAAAGGCAAACAAAATGAACTGACCCAGCGCCTGAAGGACAAAGCGGCTGCCTTAAACAACGATAATAACATCAAACTGGATGCCTATGTCAAAGAATTGGACCAAGAATATCAAAACCAGATTTTTAACCTGCAGGTCAAACTGAGAACCCTGCAGCTGACATCGGAAGAACAGGCATCAATCCAGAAAGAATTGGAAGCCCTCCAGACAGAACGTATGAATAAAATTACCGCCCGTCAGACCGAACTGTCCAATGCCATGAAAAAAGAGATGGAAGCCGAAGAGAAAATCGCCCAGAAAGAATTGGAAGCCTACAGCCAAACCATGCAGCAGGAAACCAACGAAAGACTGGAGCGCAGAAATAAAGAACTGTCGGCCAAAGTACAGTCATCTATCGGCAGCCTTCAGGCGAGTGAAACCGCTCAGGGCGTTCAGTCGGCCGAGGAAAAGAAGAAGGAACTGGCGGCTTTAAAGGAATCCATCCTGCAGGATCTTAGGAATACAGCGGCCCAAATTGCTCAAGACCGCGGCCTGGAGATCATATTAGCAGACGTGAAGATCTATACCAACGCAGTGGATATTACTGACGAATTGCTGCAAGGGATTAAAGATTAAAAAATAGCAGAACAAGGCATATTAATGCCAAAGCAATCAACGCGTGGCAAACACGCAACTAAAATTTGGGGAGGCTGTTCCCGGCCGTGCCATCATAAGCCGGGAAACAGTCTCACACAGGAGGCGTAGGGATGCACAACCATGTAAAACGGCTGTCAGCCATCATAATCGTCATGACCTTTATCCTGGTATTGGCGGCAGGTTGCAGTGGAGCCAGTCAGGTGGGAGTTTTTGATCCGGAGAAAGTAATGGCGGAAAGTCCGAAAGTAAAGCAGCTGCAGGAACAGTTAAATGTCAAAGCCAAAGAGTTGACCGATAAGCTGGAACAAGAAAAAGCTAACCTCAGTGCTGAAGATCAGCAAAAACGCCAGGAAGAAGCATATAATGAGTTTTTGAAAATTAAACAGGACTTAGAATCCCAGGTGGACGCCGCTCTGAAACAAGCCAGTGATCAGGTGGCGCAGGAGAAGAATCTGGGCGTGATCCTTTACAGGAGCAGCGTAGCTCAAGGCGGTCTTGATGTCACTGACGATATCATCAAGAAAATGCAATAAGATAAACAGGTGAATCGAATGCAGATAAAATTAAATGATATTGCAGCTCGTGTTGGCGGCAGGCTGCAGGGAGACGGAGAAATTATCATCAGCGGCGCAACCAATATAGAAGAGGCCGGATCCAGCCAAATCACCTTTGCTGTGCCGCCCCATCTGGAAAAAGCAGCTGAATCGGCTGCCGCCGCCGTAATCATTCCGGAAAATATAGAGCATTTCCCCAAAGCCTGCATCCGGGTGGCCAATCCCCGGGAGGCTTTTAGCATCCTGCTGGGGCTGTTTACGCCGCCGCCGGAAGTAACGCCGGGGATTCATCCTACCGCCGTGATCGGCAAAAATGTGGTAATTGGTCAGGATGCAGCCATTATGGCCCATGTGGTCATCGCCGACAATGCCCGGATTGGCGATCATACTATCCTGTATCCCCATACTTTTATCGGCCAGGATACGGTCGTGGGCGAAGACTGCCTGATCCATCCCAGCGTAACCGTCCGGGAGAGATGCCGCCTGGGAGACCGGGTTATCATCAACAGCGGTGCGGTGATCGGCAGCGACGGCTTTGGTTTTGTCACTGTCCAGGGCATCCACAAAAAAGTGCCCCAGGTTGGCAATGTGGTTTTGGAAGACGATGTGGAAATCGGCGCCAATACCGCTGTTGACCGGGCTACCACCGGCAGTACCATTGTCCGGCGAGGCACCAAGGTTGACAACCTGGTTCACATCGCCCACAATGACGATATCGGCGAAAATTGCCTGCTGGTGGCCCAAACCGGTATATCCGGCAGTGTCAAGGTAGGAAAAAATGTGACTTTTGCCGGTCAAAGCGGTACGGTAGGACACATTACCATTGGCAGCAATTGCGTATTCGCCGCCCGGTCCGGCGTTATTGGCAATGTCCCTGACAATGTCTTTTACGCCGGTTTCCCGGCCCGCCCCCACAAAGAGTGGCTGCGGGGCGAAGCCAGTGCGGGCAAAGTGCCTGACCTGCTCAAGCGAGTGAAAGAACTGGAACAGAAACTGGCAAAATTAGAAGAGAGCTAATAAACTCCGGGCAGCCGCGCTTTTGCCTTTGGCAAAGGCGCGGCTTTTACCTTTCTGCGCCGTTATTCAAATATTACCGTTTGTTGCCATTGAATTGCGGCAGGGGTATATTCGGTTCCTGTGGAATACAAACATATCCCGTTTTAGCGATGTCGGGAGAAGAGACAGGCATTGTGCCTGTCCGCAGAAGACGAGGAGGTTGTCGATGTTAACGAAAAAAATATTTGCCATTATCGTATCTTTCTGTTTTCTCACTATGGCCGCATCTACCGTATTAGCGGCGCCGTCTCTCAACGGTCCTACCGGCATGATCCATACCCCTACGGCAGATGTCCCTCAGGCTTTTTCCGCTGGGATTTATCATTTGGATGAAGCCAAAACCGGAACCTTAAACATGACTTTGCTGCCCCGCCTGGAAGTGGGGGCTACCCGGTGGAATCCGGATCTGGGCGACGACACGACTGCGTTTCACGCTAAATGGGGTTTCATGCCTGAAACCGCGATGACGCCGGGACTGGCTGTCGGCGTTGAGGATATTGGCGATGAATATGAACGGTCTCCCTATATCGTTGCCAGCAAAGCCTTGCCACTGGGCTTCAGGGTCCATGCCGGAACCGGCGGCGGACGCTTTAAAGACAAAGTATTCGCCTCCCTGGAGACGACGATTAATCCTGTCGGCGTTGTCACTGGCGACAGTGTTTTTCCGGCTACTACACTGATCGCCGAATACGACGGAGAAGACACAAACTTTGCCGTCCGCTTGTCCATCCTGCCCGGTCTGAAAGCTGAAGCCGGCTGGCGGGGTCTGGATGACAGCAGCTACTATGGCCTGAGCTTTACTTATTAGCATGCAATATTATATTGTGCGTTTGATCAGCCGGATCATCAGACTCCTGCCGGACAGAGCGGCCATGATCCTGGGCAATGTCCTGGGTGAGTTATGCTGGCATCTTGTGCCGCGGCGGAGAATTACCATGATGCTGGAGAATATTCAGCGCGCCCTGAACCTGGACCGGGGGGCGGCCTATCGCATTGCCAAACAAAGTGCGACCCGTTTTGGCCGGCTGTGCATTGAGGTGCTGTCCGTCCAGAAGTATTCCCGGCAGAACATCAAAGACTATGTCTGCTTTGAGGGACAGGAGCATATGGATGAGGCAGTGGCCTATGGCCGCGGCGTCATAGTGGCCACTTGCCATAGCGGGAATTGGGAATTTATGGGGGCTGCATTGTCCTTGAATGGGTACACCTCGTCAGCGATAGCGGCCAGGCAATCCAATCCCCAGATGGACCGTTTTTTTAATGAGCAGCGGGCCGCCGCCGGCCTACATATCGTCTACAAATCCGGCGTGCGGGAAGTGATCCGCATGTTGGACGCCGGTCACATCATCGGCGTCTTGATGGACCAGGATGCTCACCGGGACGGGGTTTTTGTGGACTTCCTCGGCGCTCCCGCCTCCACTCCCCAGGGTGCGGCTGCTTTTGCCCGCCTGCGCAACGCGCCTATCGTACCCACCTTCATCACCGAGATATCTCCCGGGCGGCATCGGATCATTTGCCACCCCATTGTCTGGGCTGATCAGACCGGTGAGCGGGAGAAGGATATTGCCGCTACCACCCGCCGTTTGTCCGTCATTGTTGAAAATCATATTAAAACCTATCCTCATGAATGGTTTTGGCTCCACAACCGCTGGAAGACCAAACCCCCTGCGGCCTTACCCCCGCCCTGCCTGCCTTGTTAAAGGGAGATAACGCGCAGCGTCGAAGAGATTGGCCCCTTATCGCTGGTGACAGCCCCGCGAAAATACATTAAAAAGGTATCTCAGCTCTTAGAATGGCTGGGATACCTTTTTTTATTTTCGTAAAAGCTAATACTGCCCTTAACGCTTATCAACGGTTTTCTGCGAAGGAATGAAACGGGGTGGTTGGGTGCGGAAGTTTTTGCTGAATGATGTAACAGTACTGCTGGTGGTCAGCGTCATTGCCGGTTCTTTGCTGGCAGGAGCGATATCCTATGGGGCCAATGCCTATTTTGCCAAGACAATATCCGATTTGGTGGGAGATTACGGTGAATTCGATCTTCTAATCCAGGTACGGGAAGAAGCGGTGGAGGACGCAACGGCCCACATTCAGGCAGTCATCCAGGATTACTTTCCCGGCGCCAGGCTGAAGCAAAGTGTGACTATTCCCACCACCGGCAAAACACCGATCTTCATTGCCCTGCCGGAGGAGTTTAAGACCCAGAAGGTGTACGAAAATATCGACGCAACCTTCGCCGGTATTCCCGGCGGCGCCGGCGTCAGCATCATGACCGAGCCCAGACTGGCTATCCGGGGGGTCCCGGAAGGCGCCAAGCCCATGCTGACAGAGTATATCAACCAGCTGGAAGGCGTCCGTTTTTCTTTCCGGGATGGCGCATCCATCGGCGTGATTCTCAAGACCATTGATAAGCTGACACCGGTCACTCAAGCCGTCAATGATTATCTCAAACGTTATCAGATTATGGAAATCAGTTTTCCGGTAGGCAACGAAGCCGCCAATCCGGTGAGAACCGGGGATTTAATCGCCGCCGAACTGATTTCCCGGCAGCAGTTGAAGCTGGTTCAGAACGTATCGGTCAATACCAATCAGGACGACATGGCCGCTTTAGTCAGCACCATGCTGGAATTAAAACGCTTTCTCAGCAACTATGCCTCAGCCATAACCCTGACACCCACTGACGGCGCCAAATTCAGGCGGGGCGACGTAATCCTGTTCCAGGGACAGGATAATGCAGCGCCGGCAGCCGGGGCTGAGCCGGACAGAACCAATGTGCTGATAGAGGTCACCACTCTGAGGGCCGATGGCAAGGCAGAAGGGCGGATCACCCAGGGAGACGCCCAGTTTTTAACCAATTTGACCGGTTACCGGCTTGATCAGGAGAAAAATCTGATCGGACAGGCTGTGGCAGAAGCCGCCTATCGCAACCCACGGCAAGATTTGGCCAAGGCTTTGACCGAACTGGTCAGTTTAGCCGAGAAGATACCGGGGATGGTTCAGGATGCCAAAACCCTCAGCCGGATTGGCCAGAACGCTCTGAATCAATATGGCGGCGCCCTGAACGCCTTGGAGCGGACCCTGGCCGGTGTAGAATCGGCAGGAACTGCTATCCAGGCAGCTACCGGCGGACTGGCCGGCATTGACACTGCCCGCCTGGAAACCCAGCTGGATAACTCGTCCAAAGCCGTTGGCAATCTGATCAACACTCTGCAGGTACTGCAGCTGCTCCAGGGAAACGCGACCAACAGCATTAACGACCTGACGACTGTGCAAAATAATCTGACCACTTTACGGGGGCAAGTCGCCGCTCTCGGCACGATTGCCCGGGATGCCCAAAAGGCCAAGGCTGCTATCGACAGCATCATTCAGGGAGGGCAAAACACCTTGAGCACCTTGCGCAGCTTTAACGCTGCCGAAGCCCGGAGTTCCCTGGCCGATGCCAATCAGAAGCTGGATCAGCTGGCGGCGCTGAATGTTGCCTTGATCAGCAGCCAGCTGCAATATCTGGCTGCCGCGGCGCCTCAGATGAAAGACGAAGAAATTTATCGTTCAATTCGTCTTTTAGATAATTTTATTGCCGGACAGGTCATTCCGGGGGCAAAGATTCAACTCCTGACTACCGGTGATGTGACCGCCGACAGCATTATGCCAGTGGTCCAGGAACAGGTGGGACATTCTGATTTTTCTCTCTACAGCACGGCAATGGGCGTGATCGAACCCAACCCCCGGGGCGAATTGTACGCTATCCTGCTGGAGGTGAAGGCCATACTGGCCGGCATGACCGCCATTATTGTCACGATCTTGCTCCTGGGTCTGGACCACTCCGCTATAATGACCTTTATGCGCCGTCAGAGACTGGCCCGTCAAGCCGATGCCGCCGGCTGGCGGCGGTTTGTCCGCCGGTTCCGGTTAGGTCTGTTCGCCCGGGACAAAGTGTATGGCATGGCGGTGGGGGCTATTCTGTTGACCGGTATCTTTGCTCTGGCTGGCGGCGGTATCCCGTACCTGCCCTGGATTGGCGTACCGGTCGTAGGGGCGGTTCTGGGTTATGTGGTTTCCCGTTACGCCGAACGAATCAGCCCTGTTTCCGGCGATGAAGTCCTGGCCGGGGAAGCTCTGGGCCTATCCGCCGAGCAGATCATCCGGGAGATCGTGATCCCCAGCGGCCGCCCCGGCCTGATGGAAAAACTGAATCATCGAAAAATGAAACTGCGCGGGGGGCATAGATAAATTTTGCAATCAACATTGGAAGGAGTAATGATTCATGCTGTCCATCCATCACATCACTAAGCGCTTTGGCACACTGGTCGCCGTTGACGATCTTTCTCTGGAGGTGAGAGAGGGGGAGACGGTTGTGATGATGGGGCCTTCCGGCTGCGGTAAATCCACCACTGTCCGGGCAGTGAACCGGCTAGTGGAGCCGGATGCCGGTTCTATTTTATTTCAGGGAAGCGATATTCTGAAGATGACAGAACCCCAATTATGGCAAGCCAGGAAAAAGATCGGCTTTGTGTTTCAGCATTTTAATCTGATTCAGCGTCTGACTGCTGCAGAAAATGTCATGCTGGGCCTGGTGATGGATGGTATGCCCCGGGAAACAGCTTATGACAAGGCTCTGGATGCCTTGGACAAGGTGGGGCTGAGGGAATTGAGCGAACGTAAACCCTCTGAATTATCCGGAGGACAGCAGCAGCGGGTGGGGATTGCCAGGGCCATTGCCGCGGAACCGCCTCTCATGCTGTGGGATGAACCGACAGCTTCCTTAGATCCGATGATCGTGCGGGAAGTGTTGGTGGTCATGGAAGAACTGGCCCGCTATCATAAGAGCGCTATGCTGGTAGTTACTCACGAACTGCCCTTTGCCCTCCACGCAGCCGACCGGATTATCCTCATGGATCAAGGCAGGATTGTGGAGACCGGCCCTCCCGATCAGGTCTTTATCTCTCCCCAATCCGACGTGGGAGGGAAATACAAGGAACTGATCGAATACCAGAACACTACTACTGTCGGCAGGTTGAGGCAGGTATAGTCTGAGAAATAACAGGGAATACTTGCGGGAATTCTGATTTTGCGGTAGAATTTGCTGTATAATGTGCATATATGTAGAAATACGCTCAGGAGGATATTCATGCAGCAAACCATCGCAAAAGCCGCATCCTATACCGGCATTGGATTGCATTCCGGCAAGGATGTGACAATTTCTTTACTTCCGGCGCCACCCGATACCGGCATTGTTTTTATCCGGGTGGATTTGCCGGGACAACCGCGGGTGAAGGCCTGGGCCGGCAATGTGACTCAGACTATGCGGGCGACTACTCTGGAGGACGGACTCGCCAAAGTGTTTACTGTCGAACATTTACTGGCTGCCTGCTATGCTGTCGGGCTGGATAATTGTCTGGTGGAGATCAATTCGGTAGAACCGCCGGTAGCGGACGGAAGCTCTCTGCCTTTTATCGAACTGATTCGCTCTGCCGGCTTGGTCAGACAGGACCGGCCGGTACGCATTTATGACCTGAAGCAATCATTCATCGTTCGTTATCCCGATAAATTTATTGCCATACTGCCTTACGACGGATTTCGCATCACCTTTACTTCTCTTCATCCGCAAATTGGCATTCAGTTCGGCGACTATGAAATCACCACGGAAATTTTTTTGCAGGAGATTGCGTCGGCCCGCACCATTGGCTTCATGCATGAAATAGCCGAGATGCAGACAAAGGGGCTGGCCCTGGGAGGCAGCCCGGAAAACGCCGTCCTTTATGACGGAGGAAAGGCGATCAATCCTCTGCGGTTCCCGGATGAACTGGTCCGGCATAAAATTCTGGATGTGGTTGGCGATTTATCTTTAGTCGGACAACGGCTGCGGGGCCATGTGGTGGCCGTTAAATCCGGTCATGAACTGAACACGGCGCTGGCCAGGGAAATTATATTATCTGCCAATACTGATGAGGAGGTTGTTCGGTAATGTTATATATTGAGGATATTAAAAAAATATTGCCCCACCGGTATCCCTTTTTGCTCATTGACCGAATCCTGGAGATTGAGCCGATGAAACGGGCAGTAGGTATCAAAAACGTCACGGACAACGAAGAATTTTTTCAAGGCCATTTTCCTCACCGCCCGATTATGCCGGGGGTGCTGATCCTGGAGGCTATGGCTCAGGTCGGCGGCGTGGCTATGCTGTATCCGGAAGAAAACCGCGGCAAGCTGGCTGTCTTTGCCGGTATGGACAAAGTTAAGTTTCGCCGGCCGGTAGTGCCCGGTGATCAGCTGCGGATGGTAGCTGAAATGATCAAAGTCCGGGGAACTACCGGCAAGATCTGGGCTGAAGCTTTTGTTGACAATGAACTGGCGGCGGAAGCCGAGTTTATGTTCGCTCTGGTTCCGGGACATACTTCATGATATTTTGACATAATTCGTTGTTTAGAAACGATAATTAATTATAATCCGCAATAATGGTTAATTTCGCGGTGATATGGACGAATTAGTCAGGAGAAAATGGAAAGGCAGTACCGGACTATATGATGTAGAAAGAGCAGCGGAAGCAATAGTAAGGAGAGGATCATTATGAAACCGGAATCATCGGTGGTTATACCTATTCGTAAGATTCATGAAACTGCCGTCATTCATCCTAATGCTCGCCTGGGTAAGGATGTGGAAGTGGGACCCTATGCTGTCGTCGGCGAAAACGTGGTAATCGGTGAGGGCACTCAAATTTGCGCCCATGTTGTAATAGATGGCTGGACCAGTATTGGGAAGAATTGCGTGATTTTCCCGGGGGCCTCGATTGGCGCTGAACCCCAGGACCTTAAATTCAAAGGCGAAAAGAGCTATGTCTTTATCGGCGACAATACCAAAATTCGTGAATTTGCCACGGTAAACCGTGCTACCGGCGAAGGCGAGGAGACCCGCATCGGCAGCAACTGCCTGTTGCAGGCTTACACTCATGTGGCTCATAACTGCATCGTGGGCAACCATGTGATTATGTCCAACGCGGCGACTCTCGCCGGCCATGTTATCGTGGAAGACCGGGCGGTGATCAGCGGATTGACCGGTGTTCATCAGTTCGTCAAGATCGGCCGCAACGCCATGATCGGAGGCGCCTCCAAGATTGTCCAGGACGTTCCGCCCTTTGTCATCGTTGACGGACACCCGGCAAAAGTCAGAGGCCTGAATAACGTGGGCATGTCCCGGGCAGGTTTGAGCGAAGTGGCTCGCCGTAACCTGAAGAAAGGCTTCAAGATCCTGTACCGTTCCGGCTACAGCCTGGCTCAGGCCATTGATGTAATGGAACAGGAACTGGAATCCTGTGAAGAAGTTGAACATCTTTTGCGATTCCTGCGCAATGCCGAACGGGGTATCTGCCGCGGCGGCAGGCGGGACATTACCGAAGAATAAATCAGGCTTGGCAAGCATTACTTTTAAGGAGATACCGGATGAAAACGATTGGGCTGCTGGCAGGCGTGGGACGTCTGTCGGTTGAATTTGCCCGTGCCGCTCGCGGTATGGGCTTTACTGTGGTTGCTGTGGCGCTTCTGCCTGGCGTTGACCGGGATTTAGCGTCTGCGGCGGACCGTTATCATGAAATCAGTGTAGGCCAGCTGGCTGCCATCATTGCCGCCTTAAAGGCGGAAGGGGTCAGTGAGGTCACCATGCTGGGCAAGGTGACCAAGGAACTGATGTTTACCGGGCAGGTCCAGCTGGACGACCGGGTGAAACGGCTGTTGGCCGGACTGAAAGACCATAGCGATGATACGATCATGCTGGGGTTTGTCCGGGAATTGGCGGCGGAAGGGATCGGCGTGCTGGATCAAACGGCCCTGATCCGGGCTCTAATGCCGGCGCCGGGAGTCTTGAGCCAGAGAAAGCCTACTGCCGCCGAACAGGCCGATATGGAATTCGGTTTAAAGATGGCCCGAGAAATCGGCCGTCTGGACATTGGACAAACGGTAGTGGTAAAAAACCAGGCTGTCTTGGCAGTAGAAGCCATCGAAGGCACTGACGCCTGCATCCGGCGGGGCGGCGCCCTGGGCCGGGGCGGGGCAGTGGTGGCGAAAGCCGCTAAACCTCAGCAGGACCAGCGGTTTGACGTACCGGGCATCGGCCCGGATACCCTCCGTTCCATGATCGAAGCCGGCGTTGCAGCGCTGGTAATGGAGGCCGGTAAAGTCCTGCTGGTGAACAAAGAGGAAGTGCTGGCCCTGGCCGACCAACATTCTATAACTGTCGTTGCCATGTAAATTTTATCACAGAGGCATAGAGACACCAAGAAGCGAGTTACACTATGACTAGACTGACTGGTGTTATCCATGTCTCTGTGTATTTCTATGTTTTGCGACGAGACTGATGCAAAAGATCCCCTGGCATCATGACGGGCCTTTTGACACAGACTCATTATTGGGAGGTAAGGTATGCTGAACATCATGCTCTCCGCCGGCGAGGCGTCCGGCGACCTTCATGGCGCTGCTGTGGCCCGGGCGCTTAAAACCATAGCCCCGGACTGCCGGCTGTTCGGCATGGGCGGTAAACATATGCGGGAAGCCGGGGTCGAAATTCTCTATGATATTGCCGACCTTGGAGTCATTGGCGTCGTCGAGGTCATCAGAAGCCTGCCCCGGCTGTTTCGGCTGCGGGACCAGCTGGCTGCCGCCATGGATGAGCGCCGGCCCGACGCGCTGGTGGTGATTGACTATCCCGGTTTTAACATGAGACTGGCCAAAGTGGCCAAGGAAAAAGGCATTCCCATCATTTCCTATATCAGTCCTTCAGCCTGGGCCTGGGGTAAAGGCCGGGCCAGGGAAGTAGCCCAAACTGTCAGCAAGGTGGCGGCCATCTTTCCCTTTGAGGCGGATGTGTACCGGGAGGTCGGGGCGGATGTGGAATTTGTCGGTCATCCCCTGTTGGATATTGTACGGCCATCGATGCCGAAGGAAGAAGCCTATCGCTATTTTGACGCCGACTCTGGCAAGCCGGTTGTACTCTTGCTGCCGGGAAGCCGTCGCCAGGAAATCGAAAATTTGCTGCCGCTGATGCTGGAGGCTGCGACTATCGTCAGCCAGACGGTAAGCGGCGTTCAATATTACCTTCCCGTGGCCGCCACCATTCCGGAAGATATGATAAAAAGGATGCTGGCCCAGTATTCCCTGAATGTGAAGACCATCCGGGACAATATCTATGACCTGATGCAAATCAGTCAGGCGGCCATTGCCGCTTCCGGCACTGTTACCCTGGAAGCCGCCCTGATGAACGTCCCGTCGGTGATTATCTATCGGCTGAACTTCCTGACTTACTGGTTGGGCAAATGGCTGGTCAAGATCCCCCACATTGGTCTGCCCAATATCATTGCCGGCCGGCAGGTGATTCCGGAACTCGTTCAGGATGCCGCCCGGCCGGAGGAAATTGCCGCTCAATTGCAGCCGCTTCTGGCGGACGGCGAAAAACGGACTCAGGTTCTGGCTGATTTGGCCCTGGTGCGACAAAAATTAGGGGAGAGAGGCGCTGTGGAGCGGGTGGCTCAGACGGTGCTGACCGTAGCCCGGGTGAACCGGGAGGGGGTAAGAGAGTGAAACTGTACCTGCGTTTGATCAATCATGTGAAGCCATATCTTCCCTGGTTTGCTCTGGCCGTTGTCTGCATTATTATGGCTTCGGCAGCCAACCTGTACGTGCCCTGGATCATTAAAAGCGTAATCGACGAAGTGCTGGCCGACCGGGATATGGACATGTTGAATACCATTGCCATCGGTATTGTGTTTGTGTATTTGCTGCGCGGCATATTCTTCTTCGGACAGCATTACCTGATGTCCCGTATCGGGCAAAGGGTGATTATTGATATCCGCCAGAAAGTCTATCGCCATTTGCAGAAACTGTCCCTTTCCTACTACGAATCCCGCAAAACCGGGACCATCATGAGCTATGTTACTAATGACGTCAGCGCCCTGCAGAACGCCATGGTGGAAAATGTCATTGACATGGTCACTGAATCAGTGATCCTCTTTGGATCGCTGGGGGCCATGCTGTACCTCCACTGGAAACTGACCCTGCTGACTCTGATCACCCTGCCTTTAGTAGCCCACGCGATTAATGTGTTTGGCAAAAAACTGCGCAACGCCGGCCGGATATCCCAGGAACGGGCAGCGGACATCACCGCGGTGCTCCAGGAAACCATTTCCGCTATCCGGGTAGTAAAGTCCTTTTCCCGGGAAGACTATGAAATTGAACGGTTTGGCCAGGAAAATCACAGAAACTTCCGGGCTCAGATGAAAGTAGTCCAGTTAATGTCCACCTTAACGCCGCTGATTGAGTTCCTGGCGGCATTAGGGGTGACGATCATCATCTGGTACGGCGGCCTGGAGGTTATCAACGGCAATCTGACCTCCGGCGCTTTAATCGCCTTTTTGATTTACACCGTGAATCTTTCCAATCCCATCAAGCGCCTGACCCGGGTATATGCCAACATTCAAAAGGCTCTGGCTGCGGCCCAGCGGGTGTTTGAGGTGCTGGATACCGAGCCCGATATCCAGGATGCCCCTGACGCCACCGTGCTGCCTCGCATTGAAGGTCATGTGGCTCTCAGGGATGTGAATTTTTCCTACAAACCTGGTGAACTGGTCCTGAATCAGGTTTCAGTCGCCGTCAAGCCGGGACAGATGGTAGCTATCGTGGGACCCAGCGGCGCCGGAAAATCGACTATCGCCAACCTGATTCCCCGCTTCTACGATCCCACCGATGGTCAGGTGATGATTGACGGTATTGACATTAAGACCGTGACTCTGGCCTCACTGCGCCAGCAGATCGGCATCGTCCCGCAGGAAACAGTCCTGTTTAACGGGACTGTGTATGAAAATATCCTCTATGGCGACCTGGAGGCCGGGGAAGAACAGGTCATCGCGGCCGCCAAGGCGGCTAACGCCCATCAATTTATCAGCGAGATGCCGGAAGGCTATGACACCCAGATCGGCGACCGGGGCTCGAAACTATCCGGCGGACAGCGGCAGCGGATTGCTATTGCCCGGGCTATCCTGAAAAACCCCCGCATTTTGATCCTGGATGAGGCTACTTCGGCCTTGGATGCCGAAAGCGAAAAACTGGTCCAGGAAGCTCTGGATCAACTAATGGTGGGACGGACCTCTCTGGTGATTGCCCATCGTCTGTCCACCATTCAGCGGGCGAATATTATTATTGTCATGGAAAAAGGCCGGATCGTAGAGACGGGTACCCATGAGGAACTCATTCGCGCCGGCGGTTTATACGATAAGCTGTACAAAGTGCAGTTCGCCGAGTAGCAGACAGGGAAACGGGGTATCTGGCATGTGGTTAATCTATAATATAGTGTTGATCGTGTTGATCCTGCTGGCAACGCCGCTCCTTCTGCTCCGGCTGGTCAGACGGGAAAAAGGCTTTGGACACCGGGTCCGGCAGTCCTTAGGCATTTTCTCCGTACAGGAACTGGAAGAATTGAAGAACCGGCGCTGTATCTGGGTCCACGCGGCTTCTGTCGGCGAGATGGTAGCCGCCAGCCCGATTGTCAAAGAGATCAAACGTCTGATGCCGGATTATCCGGTGCTGGTGTCGGTACTGACCGCCAGCGGTTATAAGATGGCGAACAATATTATTGGTGGGGAAGCTGATGTGATCATTCATTTTCCGGCGGATTTGCCCTGGATTGTCAATAAGGTCGTAAGCCGGATTCAACCCCGGGCCTTTGTCATGGTTGAAACCGAACTGTGGCCTAATTTCCTGGCCGCTTTGCGCCAACACGACATACCGGTCATGATGGTCAACGGACGGATCAGCGATAAAAGCGTGAGGCGCTACCACTATTTGGGAAAGGTTCTATCCGACATGCTGTCCGGCATCCGCTTATTTTCTATGCAATCAAATATTGATGCCAAGCATATCATCCAATTAGGGGCCGATCCCCGGCGAGTGGTGGTGGGCGGCAACACCAAGTTTGATCAGACCTACACGGAAATTACAACCGCACAAAAGCAGGAAATCTGCCGTATGCTCAGGCTGCGCCCGGATCAGCCGGTGATCGTGGCCGGCAGCACCCATAAAAGGGAGGAAGAAATGCTGCTGGCAGCCTTTTTGCAGGCCCGGCAGGATTGTCCCGGACTGCAGATGGTCCTGGCGCCCCGGGAGATCTCCCGGGCGGAAGAGATTCGCCTGCTGGTTCAGCAGCAAAACTGGGTCGTCGCCAAGCGCACGGCTTTGACAGAAGAGCCTGACGACCGGCCGGACCCGGATATCATTATTTTGGATACCATCGGAGAACTGGGGAAGGTTTACTCTATCGGTGAGATCATTTTTGTCGGGGGCAGTCTTATATCCCATGGCGGGCACAATATCCTGGAGCCGGCGGCTCATGGCAAACCGGTCCTGGTAGGGCCCCACATGTTCAATTTCAAAGAGATTTATGCCTTGTTGACCGGCCGGGACTGCTGCCTGACGGTTCATAACCAGCAGGAGCTGACGGACACGATCGGACGGCTATTAGCTGACCGGGAGCTGCGGCGCCGGATGGGAGAAAATTCTCTGACGGTGGTTAATGAAAACCGCGGCGCTGCCCGGCGCAATGCCAGGCACTTGCAAGAAATGCTGGCGGGGAAGACTCAATCGGACTAAGAATTTTTATGATCATGGGCGTATGACGCGATACTTTCTAATACAGAGGGCTGACAGATGCACCAGAGAAAAGATGCGGTACAGGAATATTTATACCGGTTGGTACACGGAGAACAGGGCGGCTTGGCCAATAAGCTGCTTCTGGGGTGTCTTCGCGTCTTGTCCTGGTTTTACGGCGGCATAGTCTGGATCACCCTGGCTATGTACCGCCTGGGGATCTTGCAACAGCATAAATTGTCCTGCCTCGTCTTCTGTCTGGGAAACATTACGGTAGGCGGCACCGGCAAAACTCCCACCGCCCAGCGGCTGGCCGCTGTCATCCGGGACATGGGTTACCGGGTGGTAATCCTGAACCGGGGCTATCGTTCTTCCTGGCGGGATGAGGTCGGTCTGGTATCTGACGGCAGGAATATCTGCATGACCGTTCAGGAAGCCGGTGATGAAGCCTATCTGTTGGCGAAAAGCCTGCCTGGCGTGCCGGTGGTGATCGGCAAAAACCGGTCGGTTACCGGCGCTTACGCTGTGAAAGAGCTCAAGGCCCAGGTCATCATTTTAGATGACGGGTATCAGCACTGGCAGTTGGCCAGAGACCTGGACATCGTACTGATTGACACCGTGAATATGTTTGGCAACAATTGTCTGCTGCCCCGGGGAACCTTACGGGAGCCCTTGCCCAATCTGGACCGGGGCCATGTTTTTCTCCTGACCAAGGTGGACCAGGCTAAGCCCGGCGCCCGGGATAAAGTGAAAGAAACTCTGGCCCGATACAATGATCACGCCCTGGTGCTGGAAAGTGTGCATCAACCTCAGTATTTTATCGAAATCGCCGACTGGTATAAAGATGCCAGCGCCAGCCATATCCCCCTGGATCAACTGACAAACCACAAAGTTTTTGCCTTTTCCGCTATCGGCAATCCCTCTTCCTTTGAACAGACCATCCGGAGCGTCGGCCTTGACCTGGTGGCCGCCAAACGGTTTCAGGATCATCACGGCTACTCCATGCTGGATATGCAGGAATTGATGGAAAAAGCCGGGGAATGCGGCGCTCAGGCGCTGATTACCACCGAGAAAGATGCGGTCAAGGTTCCCCCCGAATTCGTTCATTCCCATCGATCCCTGCCGATGTATATCCTGGGGATTGAAGTCCAAATCCTGGGGGATGAAACTGAACTGCCCAAGTTGATTCGAAAGGTTCTAAACGAAGAGGGTTGTTGAACAGAGCCCATCTGCGTTGTAGTTCGAGGCTGCAGATGAGTCTTGCAATATATCTCATCTCCTTTAGGAGGCTATGATCCATGAAGATTCTTTGCGTTATCCCGGCCCGTTACGCGTCGACCCGGCTGCCGGGCAAGCCGCTGGCTGATATTGCCGGCAAACCGATGATCCGGCATGTCTATGAACGGGTCAGTTTAGCCAAACGCCCTGACCGGGTGCTGGTGGCTACCGATCATTCCCTGGTGCTGCAGGCCGTAGAACAGTTCGGCGGACAGGTCATGCTGACCTCGCCAGCTCATCCTACCGGTACTGACCGTTTGGCTGAAGTTGCCGTCAGTTTTCCCGATTTCGATGTCGTCATCAATGTCCAGGGGGATGAGCCGCTGATTGAACCCTCTGTTATTGATAATCTGGCTGCTGCTTTTGACCGGGACCCTGACCTGTTGATGGCAACACTGAAAACCCGCCTGGCGGAATCCGAATACCAGGTTCCCAGCGTGGTAAAAGTAGTGACAGATCTCAATGGTTATGCCCTGTACTTTTCCCGCTCCCTGGTCCCTTATCCCCGGGCGGCATCCGGCAATACCACGTGGTACAAACATATCGGCATTTACGCCTACCGGCGGGATTTCCTGCTCCGTTACGCCTCTTTCAGCGCCACCCCTCTGGAACAGGCCGAGTCCCTGGAACAGCTGCGGGCCTTGGAGCATGGTTACCGGATCAAAGTGCTGGAGACGGATTTTCAGTCGGTTGGAGTGGATACGCCGGAGGACCTGGCTAAAGTGAATGCTTTATTAAGAGCCCGTTGAAAAAGGCTCATCTGCGTTGTTGCTCCTGCGGGCGCGCGCTCACCGTACCCTCCCGAACGTACAGCTTTCGCGCGCGTCCTCGTAGCGCTGTATCAGAATTCATGACTTTTCAGAAAGTAATATATAGCAGATGATCCCTCATGTGTGAAAAGTCATCTGAATTCTTCACTGTACGGAGACGTAGAGCGTCTCTCTCACCTAGCATCTGAACCTTTCGAACGGGCTAGGGATGGTAGAAGAAAAAGTAGTTTGTTAATTTAATGAGGGGGTATAATTTTATGAATACAGTCCATGTCGGCAAAATAGAAATCGGCGGCAAAAATCCTATCGCTTTGATCGCCGGACCCTGCGTCATTGAAGACCGGGAACGGACCCTGAAAATCGGCAGGGGCATTAAAGCCATTGCTGACCGTCTTGGCATCCCCTACATCTTTAAGGCGTCCTATGATAAGGCCAACCGTTCTTCTTATCAGTCCTTCCGGGGACCGGGCCTGAAAGACGGTCTGGAGACCCTGGATTTCATTAAAAAAGAACTGGGCGTGCCGGTCCTGAGCGATATCCATGATATCACCCAGGTGGAACCGGCGGCGGCAGTACTGGATGTTCTTCAAATTCCGGCCTTCTTGTGCCGGCAGACCGATCTGGTCTACAGCGCCGGCAGGACCGGCAGGGTTGTAAATGTGAAAAAAGGCCAGTTCCTGGCCCCCCTGGATATGAAAAACGTCATTGCCAAGATCCGCGAAGCCGGCAATGAGAAGATTTTATTGACCGAACGGGGCTTTAGCTTCGGTTATAATAATTTGGTGGTGGACATGCGTTCTTTACCCATCATGCGTTCTCTCGGCTATCCGGTAGTGTTTGACGCCACTCACAGCGTACAGCTTCCCGGCGGCGCCGGAACCACCTCCAGCGGCCAGCGGGAGTTTGTCTCTTACTTAACCCGCGCCGCCGTCGGCATCGGCATTGACGCTCTGTTCATGGAAGTCCATGACAACCCGGCCGAAGCCCTGTCGGACGGACCGAATATGCTCTATCTGGATCAACTGGAAGATCTTTTGCAAGATGTGTTGGCACTGGATGCAGTCGTACGCCGCCATAAGTAACCCCTTGCAATGAGGAGGAACAGTATGGATATTATAGAACAAGCCCGCCAGACTCTGAAAATTGAGGCTGAGGTGATTGAATCTCTGATTCCGCGGCTTGATGACCGGTTTATCTCACTGGTGGAGATGATCCTGGCCTGCAATGGCAGGGTAGTGGTCACCGGCATGGGTAAATCCGGTCATATCGGCAAAAAGATTGCCGCCACCTTAGCCAGCACTGGTACGCCGTCCTTTTTTCTGCATCCGGCGGAAGGTATCCATGGTGATTTAGGCATGGTGACATCCCACGATATTGTCATTGCCATCTCCAACAGCGGTGAAACCCATGAGCTGCTCAGCATTCTGCCGGCTTTAAAGCGAATCGGCGCCCGGATCATCGCCATGTGCGGCCGGGAGGAGTCCACTCTGACCCGGAATGCCGATATCCTCCTGGATGTGTCGGTGACTCACGAGGCCTGTCCCCTGGGGTTAGCCCCCACGTCCAGCACGACCGCCGCCCTGGCCATGGGAGACGCCTTGGCCATGGCCCTGCTGTCGGTCAGAAACTTCCGGCCGGAAGATTTTGCTTTGTTCCATCCCGGCGGTGCTTTGGGCCGCAAGCTCCTCTTGACCGTGGAGAATGTCATGCATCAGGGCGAAGACAATCCTACTGTCACCCTGGACAAAACCGTGGAAGAGGCGCTGTTCATTATTACAGCCAAAGGATTGGGAGCCACTACTGTCGTGGATAGCCAGGGCCGCCTGGTCGGCCTGATTACTGACGGCGATATCCGGCGTGGCCTGGAGAAAGGCCATGACTTCCTGGATAAACCGGTGGATACTCTCATGACCCGTACCCCCCGCACCATTACCAAGGATAAATTGGCAGCCGAAGCCCTGAGGATGATGGAGACCAATAAACCCAGGCCTATCACGGTTTTGCCGGTTGTAAACAAAGAATGCCAGGCGATTGGCATGATTCACCTTACTGACTTATTGCGTCAGGGAGTGGTATAATGGAATCATGGGAAAAAGCCCGTCAGATCAAACTTCTGATTTTTGACGTAGATGGCGTATTGACCAATAACCAGCTGATCTTCAGCCAGGACGGCGAGATCCTGAAAGTATTTCATTCCCAGGACGGCTTAGGCATCAACGCCGCCCACAAAGCCGGACTCAGGACGGCGATCATTACCGGCCGCGACAGCCGTATGGTGCGCCGCCGGGGAGAAGAACTCCGAATCACTGATATCTATATGGGCGCTATGGACAAAGTGACGGCCTATGAGGAACTGTTGCAAAAGCACAGCCTGATCCCGGACGAAACCGCCTATGTGGGCGATGACCTAAACGACCTGGCGGTCATGGCCAGGGTCGGCCTGGCCTGCGCCGTCGGCAACGCTGTGGAGGAAGTCAAAGCCGCCGCCCACTATGTGGCCATCAAACAAGGCGGCCGGGGCGGCGTGAGGGAAATTATCGAGTTCATCCTGAAAAACCAGGGAAAATGGGATCAGGTAGTACAGGAATATCGCGGTACCGGTCCAGTATTGACCCGTCAGTAGCCCCCCTTTTGGAGGTGATGCCATGTGTCTTACTATATATTGAAACTATGCAGCCGCCTTCTGTGCTTGCTGCCCTACCGGGTTGTACTGACCCTCGGGCGAATTCTCGGACGGATATATTATGCTGCCGCCGCCCGCCAGCGCCTACGGGCGATAGACCAGATCAGGGAGCGCCTGAACCTATCGCCGGACCAAGCCGACAGGACGATCCGGCAGCTTTTTATTCACCTGGCGCAAACCGCGCTGGAGATACTCTATCTGCCGGCATTAAATAAAGACAATATCCACCGGTATATCCAGATCGAAAACCGCCATTACCTGGATCAGGCTCTGGCTCAGGGGAAAGGTGTTGCCGTCCTGGCCGCCCATTTGGGAAACTGGGAATGGCTCGGCGCCGGTTTAGCCTTGTATGGTTACCCGGTTGCCAGTATTGTCAAGCCCCAGCCCAGCAGCAGACAGGTGACTTCTCTTATCAACGAATACCGCCGTCAGGCCGGCATCCAACTCTTTGGCAAGGGCACCAGCGACGTGGTCGGCGTGGCCCGGGCTTTAAAGCAAGGAAAAGTCATCGGCTTTTTCTCCGATCAGGATGCAGGGAGACATGGTTTGTTTATAGAAGTCCTCGGCAAGATGGCCTCGGTTCATACCGGCATTGCCATCTTTGCCCGTAAACTGAACTGCCCGGTGATCCCGGCGTTTATTGTCCGCAATGCGGACGGCGGACACCGGATTCTGGTGCAGCCGCCCCAGTCTTTTGAATGCACCGGCGATGCAACCGGTGATGTAGAGCGGTTTTCCCGCCGCATGTCAGGCATCATCGAAAGCGTCATCCGCGAGTACCCTGGTGAGTGGCTGTGGTTTCAAAAACGTTGGCGGACTCAGCCGCCCGGCGAGAAAGCAGGTGCGGCCTCGTGAAAAAATCCATGATCGCCGTTGCCACTGTTTTCGTCGTTTTAATCGGCGGGATTATCTACTATTTTGCCAGAGAGGAAAAACCCGAGATCATCCAGCATGAGACCGTCGTGAAAGAGCAGCCGGACCTGAAGTTCGGCGGCGCCTCCATCGTTGAGGAGCAAGACGGCAGGAAGCTGTGGGAGCTGAAATCCGACGATATTCAGATCAGCGCCAAAGACAAAAAAGTCTACTTTGGCAATCTGACCGCCGTTTTTCACCGGGAAGACGGCACAATAGTGACTCTGGAAGCGCGAAAAGGAATTTTGGATTCGACAACGAAAAATATACAGTTGGAGGGAGACATTAAAGCCGTGTCTCCCGACGGCGCCACATTCATGGCGCCTCTGGCTGAGTTTAAAAATGACATCCGCTGTCTTTTCGCCACCGGCGGCGTTCGGCTGATCCGGGGCGATACGGTCATCACCGGCGATAAGCTGGAAAGCGACCTGAATACAGAACTCACCCGGGTCCTCGGCAATGCCAAAGCCATGAAAGGAGGCAGCTGACAATGAAAAGGACCAGACAACTCGCCCTCTATCTGCTGCCCTTTCTTTTAGCGGCAAGCCTGTTCTCAGCTGCTTATGCCCAGCAGTCCCCCTTTTCATTAGAAGCCGATGTGATTGAATATAACGCCAAGACCGGCATGATGAGTGCATCCGGCAGCCGGGGAGTCAAAGTGATGCAAGCTAACTTGGTGATGACCGGCCAGACGGCTGTATACAATACCCAGACCGGACAGGGAGTTATAAACGGCGGCGTAGAAGCCGTCCAGGGCAGCTCCCGGCTTACGGCCAGTCAAATTCAGTCTTTTGACAATAATCAGCGCCTGCTTGCTTCCGGTAATGTGGTCATGACCAAAGAAGCCGACAAACTCTACGCGCCGCAGCTCGAATATTTTCCTGACCGGCAATACGCTATTGCCACTGGCGGTGCCAAAATGCTCACTGCCGACAGCGTTATTACCGCTGACCGGATTGAGAACTTTGCCGGTGATGGCCGCTCAGTGGCCAAAGGCGATGTGCATATTCTCAGCGATGCCAGGGAGTTGGAAGCCCGCGCCGATGAAGCGGCTTATTACGCCCCCAGGCCCCAGGAGCAGGGGAAAGTGGTCCTGACCGGCAATGCCAGAGCTGTTCAGCAAGGCAACACCGTAATCGGCCAGGCTATTACCCTCTATTTGGATGACAAGGCTATGGACGCCGCCGGGCGTACCAGGCTGACTCTGATCCCAGGCAGCATGTAAAGGATGAAGACGGATATGAATACGGATATGTATATAGAAACGAAAAATCTGGAGAAATCCTTCAAAGGCCGTAAGGTCGTGAACGGAGTCAGCGTGCGGGTGGACCGGGGCCAGATTGTCGGGCTCTTAGGCCCTAACGGCGCCGGCAAAACTACCACTTTCTATATGATTGTGGGCCTGGAGCAACCCGACAGCGGTTCGGTCATGGTAAATGACCAGGATGTTACGGCTCTGCCCATGTACCGCCGCTCCCAATACGGGATCGGCTATCTGCCCCAGGAAGCCTCGGTGTTCCGCAAACTCACGGTGGCGGACAACCTGCTGGCCATCCTGGAAACCACCAAACTGACAGGCCCGGAGCAGAAAGAAAAGATGGAGAGTCTCCTGGAGGAGTTTCATATCACTCATATCCGCGGCCAAAAAGGCTCCCAGCTATCCGGCGGCGAGCGGCGGCGAGTAGAAATCGCCCGTTGTCTCTGCAATGATCCTTATTTTATTTTGCTGGACGAGCCTTTCGCCGGGGTCGATCCCCTGGCAGTGGCCGATATCCAGGATATCGTCAGCTACCTGCGGCAGCGGGGCATCGGCATCCTGATCACCGATCACAATGTGCGAGAAACTCTGAGTATTGTGGACAAGGCGTATATCCTCAACCAAGGTCAGATTTTGATCTCGGGCGACAGCGATACCATTGCCCATAGTGATATAGCCCGCAAGTTCTATCTAGGAGAGAATTTTACATTGTAGGGGATCGTTGAAAAAGGCCCATCTGCATCACTTCAGCCTCCTGTGGGCGGGCTCATTCAGAAAGCGTCCCTTTTCGGGTTCATAGGCAACAGGTAGTTTTGTTGTGATTACGCCGAAAAGCGACATGCTTTCCTCCTGATCTCACGATGCCTCGCATCTTTCTAGTTCGACGTACCCTGCGAACGTACACAGTCTCATGCCCGTCCTTCGTCGCGCCTGGCATCTGGACCTTTTTGAACGATCCGAGGCTGTAGATGGGTTTGGGAATAGAAAATTTCTGGGGGAGAGGTTCCCATGCGCATATTAGACAAATATATTTTAAAAGAATTATTCGGGCCGTTTATTTTTGGCGTGGCCAGCTTCTCCAGCATATTCATCGGTTCGGGCACTCTGTTCCGGATCGCTCAGTATGTGACCAAATACGGCGCCTCGGCCAGCACAGTAGCCCAGCTGTTTGTCTACAGCCTGCCGGAAATCATTGTGCTGACCTTTCCCATGTCCATGCTGCTGGCTTCTCTGATGAGCTTTGGCCGGTTGTCAGGTTCCAGTGAAATCACGGCCATGAAGTCAGGAGGATTGAGTTTTTACCGCCTGACCGCGCCGGTGTTCATTGCCGCCCTGTTTGTCAGCCTGCTTTCCACGGCTTTCAGTGAACTGGTTGTGCCTCGCTCCAGTGAGGCCTATAATAATCTGGTGAAATATGAAATTGAAAAAAACGCCAAACCCCGCTCCCAGGACCATATCGTCATTCCCGATGTGTCCGGGGAACGGATCGAGCGGCTGACCTACGCCCGCAAGTTTGAAGGCGAAACCAGCACCATGTATGATATTACCATTCAGGAATTTGAAGACAACCAGCTGGTCCGGGTGGAAAGCGCGGAACGGGCTGTTTGGCAGGGCAACCAGTGGACCATGTATAACGGCGTTATTTATGAACTGGCCCCGGATGGCAAAGTCCAGCGTTCCCTGCAGTTTAACGAGCAGATCATGCCGGTGAATAAAAATCCCCAGGCCATCAGCCGCGGCCAAAAGAAGGCCGAGGAAATGTCCATCAAGGAACTCAAGCAGCACATCAAGGCTCTGAAACGCGAGTATGTCAGCGCCAGCCGCTATGAAGTAGCCCTGCACCAGCGCCTGACCGTACCCATGGCCAGCTTTGTCTTCGCCATGATCGGCGCCCCCCTGGGTTTGCAGCCCCATCGCTCCAGTTCCTCTATCGGACTGGGGATCAGCATTATCATCATCTTCATGTATTATACCGTCATGACTGTGACCACCGCCCTGGGCCAGGGCGGCGCCATTCCGGCGATGCTGGCGGCCTGGATTCCGAACCTGGCTTGTATTGCAGCGGGGGTATGGCTCATTTATAAAGCATCAAGATAGGGTCGTTGAAAAAGGCCCATCTGCGTTGTCAGGTTTCCGGGCGCGCATTCGACGTACCCTCCCGAACGTACAGTCTCATGCGCGTCCTCGACCTTCCTAGCATCTGAACCTTTTTGAACGGCCCCGGATTCGAAACGATAGAGATATGGAAGGAGGTTATGCTTATGATTTACGGCATTGGCCTGGTAGTTACCCTGGTGATTATGGGTGGGATGATCGCTTACATCGGCGATCATATCGGCAGCAAGGTCGGCAAACGCAAACTGACGGTCTTTGGTCTGCGTCCTAAGCATACCTCCATTCTGGTCACTATTGTCACCGGCATCCTCATTGCGGCCTGCACCCTGGGCGTTCTGACCCTGACCTCCAATTACGTGCGTACAGCCCTGTTCGGCATGGAAGCCCTGCGCACCGAACTTACTGCTTTATCTCATGAGGTCGAAACCCAGAACGTGGAACTGGCTGCCAGTCATAAGGCCCTGGCGGAGAAAAACGCTGAATACTCTACCCTTTCGACTAAAGTCCGGGAAACCACCGAACGCCTGCAAACCATTGTCCGGGAGCTAAAAACCGTAGCCGCCGAGCGGGACAGAGCCGCTCAGGCGCTGGAAAAACTCAATGCCGAATATATTGCCAGCCGCCGGGACTTGGAAAAGTCCCGGCAGGAAGTGAAGACACTGCAGGAAACCAAGCAGCAGCTGGATAAACGGGTCGCCGCCCTCAACCGGGAAAAAGCCGGTCTGGAACAAGAAGTCAGCCGGCTGAACGAAGTGGCTAACACCCTGAAGCAAGGGATACAGACCGTCAGGGAAGGATCTATTCTGTTCAGAGCCGGCGAAGCCATATCGGCTGCCGCCATCAAAGGCGGTCAGAAACAGCCGGATGTGGAAGAGGCCCTGAAAAAAGCCCTGGCGCAGACCAACCTGTATGTACTGGCAAAAATGGACATCCGGGACAAAAACATCGATGCCATCTGGGTTTCTCAGAATGAATTCAACAAAGTCGTACGCCAGTTGACTGATTCGTCCCAGGATTATGTGGTGCGGGTATCGGCAGCCGGCAATACTGTTTACGGCGAACCGGTAGTGGCTCAGTTAGACCTTTTCCCCAATTACCTTGTCTATGCCAAAGGCGCCAAAGTATACTCCGAAGAAATTTCTCTGGACCGGGACCCACAGAAGGCCGAAGAACTGGTGCTGAACTTCCTGCAGCAGGTGAATGCCCAGGCCATTAAACAGGGCATCCTGCCTGATCCCATTCAGGGAACCGTGGGAGTGGTCAGTGGCTCCCATCTCTTCGACACCGTCAATAAAGTCAAACGGTCCAGAGACACGCTGGAGCTGTCGGCAATAGCCACCAAAGACATCTATACCATCGGACCCCTGCAGATAGAAATTAAGGTAAGAACGCTGTCGTCCCCCTCTAACGATTAAAAACTGCATTGTGTTTTTCCAGTCAGCCCAGAATTTGCCTGGGTAGAATCCTGCCGATCGGCAGGATTCTTTTTTATATTGGCGAAATAGATAATAATAGAGAATATATTATGTAAATAAAATAATTAATATTCTCTAGATGAATTCGGCGAAACATCTGATAAATTCCAAATATTTCAGGTCGATGTAAAGAAGGAATGTAAACATGTTCGTCGAATTATGTAAATATAAAACCTGTGAAACGCGACAGGTTTTGCAGAAATCAGAGCAGGTTGGATGAAAGGCATGAGGCAACACGGCCACTCTTGCCGGAGTCATCCCCGGGCAACGTTTTCTGTATCGGTGGCAACACCCGCTGAACACAACATTGCTTTAGGAGGCATATTCGATGAAAAAGAGACTCTTGAAATCAGCTGTTACCACTGCTCTCGCAGTCGCTTTCGCCGTTCCTGCCTTCGCCAATCCTTTCTCCGATGTTCCCCAGGGCCACTGGGCTTATAACGCCGTAAACGATCTGGCTCAGGCCGGTGTCGTGGAAGGTTATGACGGCAAATTCAACGGCAACCAGACCATGACCCGTTACGAAATGGCTCAGGTCGTTGCCAACGCCATGACCAAATCCATGAACGACGAACAAAAAGAAACCGTTGATTCTCTGTCGAAAGAGTTTGCCACTGAGCTCATCAACCTGGGCGTAAAAGTGGACGGCCTGGAAAACAAAGTGGACGACATGGTCAAAATCTCCGGTACCGCCCGCGTTCGCTATCACAACATCGAAAAAGCAAACGATGTAACCGATTACCGTGCCCGTCTGACCTTCGACGGCAAAATCAATGACAACATGAAATTCAACGCCCGTATTGCCAGCGGCAATGCTGACGCCGACAGCGTCGGTAAGGGAATCTCCCTGGAAACCGCGAATATAAACTTTAACACCTTTGGTCTCTCGAACACCGTGGGCCGTCAGGACATTAAACTGGGATCCGGCTTCCTCATGGATGCTCAGGCCAACGCCATTGCCAGCAAGATTGGCAACCTGACAGTCTTCGGCGGCAACGTCACTAAGAATGCCGCCAACGACACCGCAATCGATGAACGGACCTGGGATCGGGTATACGGCGCTGAATACGGCATGAACCTGATGGGTGTCAAGCTGACCGCCGATTACCTGAACAATAGCAGCACCGACGAAGAAATCTACGGCGGCCAGGCTACTGCCCAACTGCTCAAAGGCGTCACTGCTTCCGCTGAATACTTCAAAAACAATGATGCAGACGCTGCGGCTCAGGCCTATGGCGTCAAACTCAACAAACTGGGTCTGTCGGCTACCTACCGTGATGTAGAAGAAGGCGCCCTGACAGCCTTCTCTACCTTGAACACCAACGGTTCCTATGATGCTCAGTACACTGGCTTCAAAGGCATGGAATACCAATTTGACAAAGGCATCGCCAAGAACACCAACCTGAGCCTGAAATACCAAGATTTCGAAGACCAAGACGGCGATAAATTGGCCGGTCGCGGCATCGCTACCGTTGAAGTCAAATTCTAAGAAACGATTCATCCGAATGATTCAGAATCATCTCCGGAACGCCCTCGCGGGCGTTCCTTTTTTTATGCAAAAACCGGCAGGAATACTCTAAACAATAACGAAATAATAGCTGGGACATCTCTCACCCGCCTTCATGTCCCCCTTACTAAAGGGGATCTCGCCGCGGCGACAGGGGATTGGGGGATTCAACCCCTGCTAAAAACCATGGGAGTGAAGTGCATGCTACAGTGTGTCATCGGCATAGACCCCGGCCGGGATAAATGCGGCCTGGCGGTAGTGGACAAAGAGCAGGGAACTGTGCTTCTGCAGGTCGTGCCATCCGTCGAACTGGGACCGGCTGCCCTTGCCGCCGCCCATACATATCATACCCGCCATATCGTTTTAGGCAACGGTACATCCCACCGTCAGGCCCGGGAAAGGCTGGAAACTCATCAGCCCCCCAAACCCTGGATCATCACCATCATCGATGAAGCCCATACCACCGAACAAGCCCGCCGCCGCTACTGGCGGGAAAATCCTCCCGCCGGCCTGCGCCGTCTCATCCCCCTTGGCCTGCAGATGCCGCCCGAACCGGTGGACGGATACGTAGCAGTGATTTTAGCCGAACGCTATTTGACGCGGATCGCCAAAACTGACTGATTCTTAGGCTGCAAAGTCAGGCAGTAGCAGTATTTCCCGGCAATAGCGCAAATTTTAAGAAAAAAATTAGAAAGATTTGAAAGATCTCAGCAGGAATAACCTGTCTCGTATAGAATATCATGTCTATGAGATCGTGAAGGTTCACCCTGAACGTCTCGTTACTTATGATCTATAACCGAAGAGTCCGGAAGGGAAGGAAGGAGGTGCAACCTTAGGTATCCGACCGGTTTTCGCAGTAGGTTTATAGATATGAGTTCTTTGACAGGAACATATAGAGGAAACATGGATACTCTATGAAGTTTCCTTTCTTAGGCTCATGACTCAAACATAAACAAAAACCTAAGGAGGCAAACACATGAAAAAGACTCTTGTATTAGCTCTGGCGTTCGTATTCGTGTTCGGCCTGGCCGCAACCGCTTTCGCCGCTCCTGGCGATGGCGTTGATTTTGGTGGTAATGTCCGTCTGCGCTATGACAACTCCAAGGACGAGAATGATACCTCAACTGATGCTCAAACATTCCGTATCCGCTTAGATGCCAAAGCAGCTCTTGGCGAGGACTGGAAGCTGTTCGCTCGTTTGGAAACTGCGGAAGATTTCAAAGCTTCGTCTGAGGATACGAAAGGTACGGTCAAATTTGACCAATTATATGTGCAAAACAAAAACTTTACCGTTGGTCGCTACGCCTATATTCCGGTATTCGGTCTGGTAGCGGATAGCTATTTAGAAGGAGTTAAATTGTCCTGTGAGAGACGCTTTCAAAGCTAATGTCTACTATGGCCGTGAGAAAGAAACTAATGATGTCTTTGTGAATCCGACTTATACCGGCGTAGAGCTTTCTTACGACGCAACTGAGGATCTGTCTGTTAAAGGCGCATACCATATCTGGGGAGACAACGTTGCTGGTTCTGAAGATTTCAAAGTTGCTGAATTCGGGATTGGCTATCAGCTGACCTCTGATTTCAACCTGACAGGCAGCTATGCGATTGCTGACATTGACGTTGACGACGATTCCTCTTATGGTGTTGAACTGAAATATAAAGGTGCTGAGACCGCAACCACCGGCACTTGGGGCGCATGGGTGCAGTACAATGATACAGCGGCTACCTATGCAACTACTTTTAACCAAGATAACGGTTACAAAGGTTTTGAAGTAGGTTTTGAGTACGTACCGGTTACAAATTCCAAGTGGACCACTCTGTATGTTGATGCTGAGTCGTCTTACACTGGAAATACAGATGAAGTAAAATTATTCCGCACCCAGCTCGAACTGTTCTTCTAGTCTTGGAAGAATCACGGAAACCGCTAACGTTTGTTAGCGGTTTCTTTTTGTGTTGTGCAGCGATGAGCAGGAATAATTCGCCCCATTATAGAATCAAAGCACGTAAGATTATGGCGATTCATTCCTGATACTTACATATCATTTGACCTAAAAGGGAGGCAAATCCATGAAAAAAGGTTTCATCGCTGCCTTGGTGGCAGTGACTTTATTAGGTCTGGCCGGCACTGTTTTCGCCAATCCCTATTCCGACGTTCCGCCCGGCCACTGGGCATACGATGCTGTGAATGAACTGGCCAAAGCCGGCATTATGGGGGACTCATCCGGTAAATTCAACGGCAATCAAACCCTGACCCGCTACGAAATGGCTACCATCGTCGCCAGGGTGATGGCCCGGTCCGGCAAAGCCGATAACTCCTCCAAAGCTCTCGTCGATAAACTGGCAGTGGAATTTTCCGCTGAACTGGACAGCCTGGGCCTTCGCGTAACCAAGCTGGAGCAAGCTGGTTTTGGCAGCAGCGCCGCCAGTGTCAGTCTGAGCGGTGACTATCGCATGCGCTGGTCGGACGAAGATGTCGGTGGCGATACTGCCATGTCCCATCGGGTACGTTTGGCCGTCAATGCGGAAGTAAACGAAAACACCGACGCCTATATCCGCATTATGGGCTTTAACCATACCAATCTGGGACAGTGGCAAACCGAGCAGGGCTCCGACATGGATATCACGGATGCCAATGTGACAGTGAAAGGTTTTATCGGCACGGACTTCACCTTCGGCCGCTTCAGCCATAAACTGGGCATTATTGGCGCCTATCTGGATTCCACCGGCGGCTTCGACGGCGTGAAAACCGTCATCGGCGGCGGCAATGCCAAGCTGACGGCCGCTTTTGCCGATGCCAACCTGTTTACATATGACAGTACTACAACCCCCGGAAACTATCGCGGCGGCTCCAGCGCCGAAGTCGCCACCGTACAGGCGGATTTAGTCCTTACGAAACAACTGAGCATGGCTGTCTACTATCTCGACTGGGCTTCGGCTGGCGTCGGCATTGTGGATCCGCTTGTTGGCAACCCGGCTGAAACCGTAACCGGTTATGCTGCCCAATATGCCTTTAACCCTAATTGGAATATTGCCGCAGAATATCAAACTCAGAAAAAGGGCTCCCTGATCACTGCCGGGCGGGATGCTGACGACCTGAGCGTCAAACTGTCCTACAAAGGCGCTAAAGCCAACAGACCCGGGTCCTGGGGTTTCTATGCGGAGTACTTCGACTGGGAAGGCGCCGCCCTCGACAGTTATAGCGTTCTCAATCCCAGCGGCAGGGAAGCCTTGGGCCTTGGCGCTGAAGTGGCTCTGGCCAGGAATATCACCCTGGAAGCGTCCTACTATGACATCAAAAAGGACAAGGGCGTGTCCACACCTACACCTGCCGGTGACCCCAACACTTTCGCCATGGCGCAGGTTAATGTTTTCTTCTAAGCCGGAAATTTTATAAGGAGGATCAAAGGGATGCTGCGATATGCAATACATATGATCTTATTGGTCGTGCTGTTCTTAGCGCCGGCGGGGACTGGCCTGGCCGCCGGCGAGGATTCGACTGCTCTGGGCAAGATTGCGACGGTCGAGAAAGTATTCTATGGTTCCGAGCAAGCCGGCGCCATTCTGGAGCGGCTTAACAACCTGGAGAAGGACGCCTTTGGCTCTTCTAAGGAAAGAGTTCTCATAAACCGCATTAACGCGCTGTATTCTTTTACCCTGGAAAATAGCGCCGCATCCACTTCATTGATAACCAGACTGAACGCTGTGGAGTGGAGCTTCTCTCATACCATTACTCAAGAGCCGGTGAAGGTCAGGCTTGAACAGCTGGAGCAAAACCTGCTGGGGAGCGTTCCCGCCGGCCCTATTGGCGATCGCCTGCACGCTCTGACCAAACTGACCTACGGCGAAGCTTCCATTGAGGCAAGCGCCGTGAATATTCCCGAAGCTACCCTGGTGAAAATCAGGCTTTTGAGCAACCTGGACAGCAACAAAAGCAAGTCGGGGGACAATGTTTTATTCCGGGTTGCCGACGATGTATATGTGGATGATGTCCTGGTCATCCCGACAGGATCCTACGGCTACGGCAAGGTAAAAACCGTTCAGCCCAAGAAAAGCTTCGGGCGTGATGCCAAGCTGGAGGTGGAGTTCAACAGTGTGGAAGCTATGGACGGCTCCAGTGTTGTTACCTTGCTGGGGGATGAGGCCAAGGAGAAAACCCGCTCCATGGCCTATGCGGCAGGCGCTTCCGTTGCCGGTCTGGCCCTTCTGGGGCCGGTGGGCCTGGTCGGCGGCTTGTTCGTCCACGGCAATGATATCGTCATCCCGCCGGGAACTGAAATGTATATCCAAGTCGCGGTGGGAACACCGGTCTATGGCGTGAAATTAAAATAAAGAACACAATAGGTTTTAAAGAGCCGGAACAGTATCTGCTGTCTCTGGTTTTTTTTCTTTATAGAATTTCCTGATATTGGAACGAAGAAAAAAGCAGGAATTTCGCATCTTTTGTAGAAAATAATATAGATTTCCTTCCTCTGATCACAAGGTTCTGTTTTCAGAATAAACCTTAAATAAATAGATAGGAGTACACAATGTGCAGGAAAAGAAAGGTTGCCCTTGGCATATTGGCGCTCATGATCGTTTTCGGACAAAATGTCTCTGAACCGGTTTCGGCCCAGGCGACAAAACAAGATGAAAAAAAGGTAGCGCCGGGATCCGGCGCAGCACAAAATGCTCCGATCGAAATTGAAGCGGATCAGGTCTATTTCAGCGAAGAATCCGGCGAAATGTACGCTCGGGGCAATGTAAAAATAAAGCAGAATCAAGATACCATTCTAACCGATTATATCCAGGGCAACACCCAGGAGACCCGCATCTGGGTGGACGGCAGCGCCACGATTACCCAGCCGGCGCTGAACCTGACAGGCAACGGCATTGACTACAATTACGGCGCCCGGACCGGCACGATCCGCAATGCCGCCGGCACTGTCTACAAGGACGTTTCGCCTGCCGGCGACGGCCAGGGGCGCAAACAGTATATCTCCGGCCAGAATATCCAACTGGCGCCGGGCTACATTGTGGCCAATGACGGCACTTTGACCGGCTGTCCGGCCAAGATTCCGGACTACCATATCAGCGCCAAAAAAATAGAAATCTGGCCCAACGAGAGAATCGTGGCCCACGATGTGACCTTCTGGATTAAACAAACCAAGGTATTTAAAATGAGACGCTATGAGAAAGATCTGAATGAGCCCGAAAGCAGCTTTCCACGGATCGGCTATCAAAGCGATAACGGCCTGTATATCAAACAACATCTGGAATATGGCCTTACCGATAACCTGTCGGCATTTACCAATTTAGCCTACTATACCAAAGCCTATTTCAAACCGGATGTGGGATTGAAATGGCGTCAGCCCGGCTATACTACCACATTGAGGGCCGGTGAGTATTATGACGGCGACTACTGGATTAAGAAGGAACCGGAGTTGAAAATCGCTCTTGACCGGCGTCGCATCGGCGAATCACCGGTAAGCTATACCATAAGCGCATTGTATGGCAAATGGAGTGAAGACACGAAAGAAAGCTGGCATCAGGATTACGGCATCTATTTTTCCCATGATGCCATTCCTTTGAGTTCAGACCAATCGTTGAATCTGTATTTGGGAACTGGGTTTAACCATGTGCGTGAGAGTTATGACGACTCGACCAATAATATCTACCGCTACGATGCTACCCTTAGAAAATCCTGGAGCCCTCGTTTCAGTACCTGGGTAGCCTATCATCATGTGGAAAATAACCATTCTTTGTTTAAATATGGCAGTAGCTCCCTGTTAAAGGCATTCGATTCCGGCTTTTCCTATCAGATTGACCGCTTGAACAAGTTTTCCTACAGTCAAAGATATGATCTGGATAGCCAAAGCCTTTACGACCAGGACTATACCCTTAGCAGAAACCTGCATTGCTGGACAATGGACGTGACCTATCGGGCGAAACGGGAACAATGGAAACTGGATGTGCATACGCTGCATTTTTAGCGATAAATCAGGATGAGAGGAGTTCGTTTCAGTGGATAACAGCTTGCTGCCCTTTGTGCAAGCCATGCAAAATCAACCGATTATGCTGATCGGCGATATGGTTGCCGATGTATACTTAGAAGGGAGAATCTCGCGCATTTCCCGGGAGGCGCCGGTTCTGATTCTGGAACATGCCGGCGAGACGGTGGTGCCGGGAGGCGCCGCCAACGCGGTTCATAACGTCGCCGCCTTAGGAGGAGACGTTTTCGCCGTAGGCGTGATCGGCGACGACGGAGCGGGACAGTCCCTAACGCAAGTGTTGACGGCTAAAGCCGCTCACACCCAGGGACTTATCGCCGACAGCACCCGACCCACCATCACCAAGACCCGGATCATGGCCGGCGGACAGGCCACGGTTCGGCAACAGGTGGTGCGCATTGACCGGGAAGAGAAAAAGCCTCTGTCGGAACCAGTCGAGGCAGCTGTTTTAAACTATATCCGCAGCCACGTGGAGTCTATGGCGGTAGTGGTGATGAGCGACTATGGCGGTCAAAGCGTCTCGCCGGCCGTCAGAAAGCTGGTGCTGGATACATGCCGCCCAAAAGGCATTCCCACCATTGTCGACTCCCGGTATGATATTCTGTCCTATACCGGCGTGACCGTGGTCAAGCAAAATGAATCCGAGGCAGCTGCAGCGGTTGGCTCTTCGGGTTTTGTAAGCGAAACTGCGCTGCTGTCCGCCGGTAAGACATTGTTGTCCAAGCTGAAAGCAAGGGCAGTGCTGATCACCCGTGGTCCGGACGGCATGACCCTGTTTGAACCGGGGGATAAAGTGACCCAAGTTCCAGTGGTGAACCGCAGCGAAGTATATGATGTGACCGGCGCCGGCGATACGGTCGTTGCAGCCATGGCATTAGCCATGGCTGCCGGTGCTTCCTATCCACAAGCCGCCCAAATCGCTACTTTTGCCGCCGGTATTGTGGTGAGAAAGCTGGGGACGGCTACGGCCACCCCGGCAGAACTGGCGGCGGCGATAGAAGAATATATTAAAAAATAGTGCAGGACTTTATCAAATTGGATCGAATTTGGTAAATTTGAGGACGGTGAGATTATGAAAGATTTGGTCTCAGTCATTGTGCCGGCATATAATGTCAGTCTATATATTGGGGAATGCATCTATTCTGTGAAGCAGCAAACTTATAAAAATTGGGAATTAATTGTAATCGATGACGGATCAACGGATCACACTTTCGAAATTGCGCAGCGATGCGCTAAAGGCGACGAAAAGATCCGAGTTCACCGCCAGGAAAATCAAGGTGTTTCCGTGGCGCGCAACAAAGGCATGGAACTTGCCCAAGGTCAGTGGGTCGTTTTTCTGGATGGAGATGATTACTGGACGCCGGAATTATTGGCCAAGCTGGTGGCGGAAAAACAAACAAGCGGTGCGGATGTGGCTTATTGCGGCTACAACCACGCCTATAGCAACGGTTTTGTACGGCGCTATCGATATAAATATCCCAACGGAGATCTATTGCTGCCTTTTTTTCGCGGGAAAGTGCGGTTGCAGATCGGGGCCATGTTGATCACTAAGGCATTGTTAATAGAGCGAAATATTGCGTTTACGCCAGGATGCCTTACTGGTCAGGACTGGGAAGTTATTGCCAAACTTACGGCTGTGGCGAATTTTTCCGTCGTTCCCGAAAATCTGCACATGTATCGCGTGCGGCCTAATTCTGCAATTACCTCTAAATGGAACTGGAAAAAACGGATCCACACTCTTTTTGCATATAGACGGGCTGCTGAGTTTGTCCTCCAGGAACGCCGAGAGGCACCGGATCTTCCGAAAATCAGGACTGTATTAGACAAAAGCGTGGCATTTAAGTTTTATAAATTTTTGTGGCGCACTATTAAAGCTAAGGCATATGATGACGCACTTGCCCTGATGGATAATGCGGAGTATAAACAGCTATTAGATCACATTGATGAAAATAACTTGGCGCTGATTGACAGGCTTAAATTTTATACGGTACTATCAAGAAATAAATGGTGTTGGCGGTGCGCTCGGTTGTTTTAAGTGCTATATTCGCTGCAAGGGGCAATATAAATGGCCGCCTTGAGTCGTTACAGGAGGTCTTTCTTTGGCAATTCATAAAGCGGATATAAACAAAGTCTTGGTCATCAACCTGGCGTATATTGGTGATATGATTATCGGCTTTCCAGTATTGCGGGCGTTAAGGAATGAGTTCTCTCAGGCAACTATTGATATGTTGGTTACGCCTGGCGTAGCTGTTGTTGCTGGAGCCAATCCTTTTATTCAAGAAGTCATACAATATGATAAAACCGGAGTTCATAAGAATATATTTGCTTTGTGGACACTGATCAAAAATCTGAGATCCCGGCAGTACGATATGGTCATATGTACAAATTTGGCCGTTCGCGGGGCTATTCTAGCCTGGCTGCTCGGAAGCAAATATCGTGTTGGGTATGATCTCCATGGGGGGCGGTTCTTTTTAACCCATGCCGCTTCAAATCGATACAGGCATTTGCATGAAGCGAGAAGACGCTTGGAGCAATTGGAAGTCATCGGGATTCATACTGACGATATTCGTTTGGCCTATACGCTTGATGCCGATTTTGCCGGTGCTGTAGAGCGATTTTTGGCCCAATGGGGGCTGAAGGAAAAGACGTATACGGTTATTTGCCCCGCCGGACGCCATGCGAGAAAAAGCTGGAGTAATGAGAATATGGCTTTATTGATTGATTGGCTGTATGCCTGTTATGGTCAGCGAACTATATTAATCGGCGGAAGTAAAGACGAGGCGAGCATCCGTGAAATCGCCGAGCGATGCGCCAGCCATCCCGTTCAGGCGGCTGGAGTGTTTAATTTGCGACAATTGCCGCATTTAATCACAAAAGCCAGATGTATGATTTCTGTAGATACAGGGCCAATGCATATGGCCGCTGCCTTGGATATACCGGTCGTGGCTCTGTTCGGCCCTACTAAGGCGGCTTTGTGGAGGCCTCTGAGCGAAAATAGCATTGTGGTTCAGGCGCCGGGAAAAAATATGATCAATCTAAAACTTGAAGACGTGCAAAATGCCTGTCAGGAATGTCTGAGGTGGTGAGAAGACGACATGAAGATTGTAACACCAGTGAAAATAAGAAAGCGGGAATCACTGCAAGAACTGACTGAACGTTATAAAGCCGAGGGAAAAACCACTGTTTTTACCAATGGCTGCTTTGACATTCTCCATGCCGGTCACGTTCGATATTTAGGCGAAGCCAGGCATTTAGGTGATTGTTTGATCGTCGGCCTGAACAGTGACGCGTCGGTGCGTCGGTTAAAAGGGCCGAAGCGGCCGGTGAACTGCCAGGAGGACCGGGCGGAGGTCATCGCCGCCTTGGCGGCGGTGGATTATGTTGTTATCTTTGACGAAATGACAGCAGAGTCAATTGTTGCGGACATTCGGCCGGATATCTATGTGAAAGGCGGTGACTATTTGCTGGACCATCTGCCGGAAGCGAAAATCGTTGCTCAATATGGCGGGCGGACAGTCTTGATTCCTGAAGTACCGGGCCGATCGTCGACGAATATTATTCGCAAAATTGAAGAAGTGGGAAATTGATACGGTTTGTGGAAAACGTTCTCAAGATGCGGTGATACTGACTTTAGTCGAACGAAAAACCGGCAGATCATCACGATTCCCTTAGCTGACAAAACGAGTCAATCTGTTTGTAGTGGCCTAAAGGCCATAAAATAGCGGTTCGGTCGGCACTTTCCAGCGATTGTTAAAAGCATTACGGCCGATAATGGTTCAGAGTTTTCCGAGCTTGCCGTTCAGTTAGAAAAAGGGAACAGCCACGCGTATTTCTCCCATCCCTTTCATCCTGGGAGCGTGGAACCAATGAAAGGCACAATGGGCTAATTCGCCGGTTTATCCCTAAAAGAGCTTGCCTTTCTACCATAGCGCCAGAGACGATTCAACGGGTATTTTTTGAGAGAAGATAGGCAAAGACATTACCAGACAATATTAGCAGTAAAGGATGAGTGCAACGATGAGCAATCGTTTAGCAGTTTTAATTCTGACGTATAATGAAGCAGAAAATATCGCCGATTGTATTGCCACTGCGGCCTTTGCGGATGAAATAATTGTTATCGACTCCGGCAGCACTGATAGAACAGTCGAGATTGCGCGACAATCAAGAGCAAAGTGCGTTTTGCAGCCGATGACCGAAGGATTTGCTGCTCAACGAAATTTTGCCTTAACCCAGACCGAAGCGGAATGGGTGCTTTATTTAGACGCTGACGAACGGCTTTCGGAGGAGGCGTCCCGAGAAATCCGCAACATGGTAGAGTGTGGAATTTCATCAGCATACACAATTCCGCGAATTAACGTATTATTTGGTCAGCCCGTCCGATATGGTGCTTATGCGCCGGATTTTTCACTGCGTCTTTACCCGCGCGATCACATTTGCTGGGAAGGTTTGGTTCATGAGAAGGCGATTACTGATTTGGCGGTTAAAAAGCTGCGAGGCCATATGTTCCATTATACATACAGATCCTGGGACAGGTATTTTTTTAAATTTAATCAATACACTTCGTTATTGGCCGAACAAAAGCATCAACAGGGGAATAAAGCATATATTACTGATATACTTTTTCGCCCTCTTTTTGCGTTTCTGCGTTCTTATATTTTAAAATCTGGTTGGCGAGACGGCATGGCCGGTTTCATTTTTGCCATGCTTCGGTTCTTTAGCACTATGATCAAATATGCTAAATTGTATTTTTTGCAGAAAAAAGGTTTTAGATAGTGAAGGTGAGGTGTGATATGTGTATCTTTCTTGTTTAATACTTGTAAAGAATAATGCACGCACGATTCGTTACGCATTGGAAAGCGTGAAAAAATATGTTGATGAGGTTGTCATCATTGAGTCCGGCAGTACAGACACGACCCTGGATATAGCGCGTGAATATACAGACCAGATCTTCTTTCGCGAGTGGGACAATCATTATGGAAATCAAAGAAATTTTGGCCTTTCAAAATGTCACGGACAATGGGTTTTTCTTTTAGATTCCGATGAATTCGTTGGTGAAAATTTTGGTAAAGTGGTTTCTTTACTTAATAATCGCTACAGGACTATTGCTATCCCGCGTTATCAAATTATTAATCTTGCTAAAATGCTACAAATAACTACCAGACCGCATTGGTTTGACTGGCAAACTCGGCTTATTAAAAATGATGGCACTATTAGATATGAAGACAAACCGGTTCATGAAGCATTAGCAAACTATCGTCCCCGTTTGAGATGCAATCTGGCAAACATATTTCACCTGGACTTTGTTGTTAACGACTACTCCAGCAGACAGCAAAAAGTGAATTATTATGAGCGCCAGTATCCGGGTGCAGGTTATCCCCGAATGTACTTGTTTGAGGATTTTCCATACAAAACAGCCTGCGTACTGGAAATGCCGGAACCTCATGTCCTTGAATTATTACGGCAGAATAAAGAGTTCCTTTCTTATCCGGACCATAGTAGCATCATGACTGAACTGCAGCAAAAATTTCAATATCATACACGGTCACTCCTGACAAAAGCGCGTTCCGCGTGGGGGATATAATATGTCAGCATCAACAAAGTGTTCTATGGAGGAATTTTATGGTTAAGCCGGAATTATTACAAAAGGGCATATACTATTCATTAATAGTATATGCCCTTTCCTCCGCGATATCAATTGCAGCCGGGAATATTGCGACTTCCTTGGCCTTTATTTTCGCAGTTCTGATGTGGTGTTTTCATAAAGATGAAGTTCCCGGGCATATGCCGCGAAGGTTTTGGCTGGCTCTGGGGTTCTTTTTGACAACCTTTTTCTTGTCGTCGCTATTTGCTTATGATCCTCTAGTGGCGTTACGCAGGATTCTGACGAATCTCTATCGCATGTCGCCGCTTTTTTTTGCGGCATATTTCATTAAGGACCGGTGCCAAGTCTTCACCCTCGCGGTATTGATCGCTATTTCGGCCGTGATTGCAGATACATATGCTCTTTGGCAAGGCGTCCATGGAAATTATCGGGCGGCTGCATTTAGTTCGCACCCTATGATCCTGGCAGGTTGTTTGATCCAGGTTATACCAATGTGTATGATTATGGGATTACATGAAATAAACCTATCAGCAAAATTTCGCGCTATTTTTTACGGCGCCATGCTACTTTCGTTGATCACGCTGTTCTTTAACGGCACGCGGGGAGCATGGATTGCGGTAGCTTTTATCCTGGGACTTTATTTTTTTTACTCATTGAGGCGGTTAAAAAAAGCGGCGGTGGTTATTGGCCTGTTAGTTATTATGTTTAGCGTAATGTTCTGCATATCGCCTGCCGGACAGGAACGATTCATGTCCATCTTTGATATGAATAATCAATCGAATCATGAAAGGCTCCTGATGTGGACAAGCGCCTGGCAAATGTTTCGGGACCATCCGCTGACAGGCGTGGGAGTTGGAAACTATACTGAGCAATATCAAACTCGGTATATATTGCCTGAGGCAAAAGAGAGAGACCAGAGACACGCGCATAATAACCTTTTCCACGTACTGGCCGAAACTGGAATTATAGGCACTATAGGGTTCTTGGGGTTATTTGGATACATTACCGCGCATGCCGTGCAAAAATATACTACGACACTTGATGCATGGGGATTGGTGATAATACTGGTAACAATTACTCTTTTTACACAAGGATTGACTGAATATAATTACGGGAACTCAGCAGTCATGCGGCTATATTGGATGATTACCGGGCTGGCTTTTGTCAGCTTTCGACATGGAAGAATGACCTGAGAGATAAACCGGAAGTCGCGCAGCGCTGGTGACATTTCGCGATTAAGCCTATAATACCTTAAAAGTGGATAATTCTCTCGCTTCATTACTATTTGTGCCGCTATTTCGCGGCGGAATAGCGCTTTTTGTGATTAGATCAAATCTGTTGCATCTTTTGGCAGGAAATTGTTAAATGGCGACGAATTGTGTAAAAAGGTGTAACTTCCGCCTACAGTTTAGCGGACACATTTCAGATCAGGGTAGGTGAATTTTGATGAATTCCTCGCGGACAATAATCTTAAATCCACCGGATTCTATTAGCGTTGTCCCTATCTCTAACCGCATAGGTCAATGGTTGTCGCCAATGATTCTTTGCGGCACCGATTACCTGACCTTAGTTGCAGCCATGTGGTCAGCTTTTTATATGCGCGAACTCATTATTCTTTCGCTCTTTCCTCGGTTGCTATCCTACCCGCTTCCTAATTACTTCTATTATGTTACACCTCTAATATTTATGGGCTTTCTTTTTTATGAAAGAATCTACGCCAGGCGATTGCCATTTTGGAAAAACATTGAACTTGTTTTCAAAGTGTGCAGTTACTCCGTCGCCCTTATTATCGGGGTGTTTTTTGTAACCGGAATTATGAAAGATATGTCTCGCATACTGATTGCCTTGATTTGGGTAACATCATTTGCGTATCTGGTAGTGACGCAATATGCATTAAAACGTTTGCTTTTATATTGCGGTCTATGGCAAAAGCCTGTTGTAATTGTAGGCGCCGGGAAAACGGCGGAATTACTGGTCAAGGCGTTTGAAGCTGACCCTGGCATGGGATACAAAGTCGCGGGAGTTATTGAGGACCATTATCAGGAACGGCCTTTAGCTCATCAGTATCCGCTTTGGGGAAATTTTTCCAATATAGAAGAGGCTGTGATGCGCAGCGGTGTACGGGATGTCATGGTTGCGGCTCCGGGTCTGGAGAGGGAACAACTCCTGGATCTTGTCTACAGAATACAGCCACATGTAAGTAACCTCATTTTAGTCCCCAACCTTTTCGGCATACCGATGGCAAATCTAGAAGCCGAAACCATGGCGAATCAGCAGGCCTTACTATTGAGAATAAAGAACAACTTGGCCAGGACATATAACCGGTTGTTTAAATATACATTTGATATTATAGCTACTATACTGGGTGGGCTGGCTGTTTTACCCGTTATGGGAGTTACAGCTATCTTGATTTATATTGATTCACCGGGGCCGGTTTTTTTTGCGCATCGTCGGGTGGGTGCGAAAGGGGAAAGGTTTCTCTGTTATAAGTTTCGTACTATGGTAGTGGATGCCGGGGAAAAACTGGAACAATACTTGGAGCAAAATCCGGATGCTGCGGCAGAATGGCGGAAGGACTTTAAGCTAAAAGATGATCCCCGGATCACTCGTATGGGCAAATGGTTGCGCCAAACCAGCCTGGATGAACTGCCGCAGATAATTAACGTATTAAAAGGAGAAATGAGCCTAGTCGGTCCTAGGCCCATCGTAGAGAAAGAAATTGAGAAATACGGAGAAACCATTCATGATTATTATTTGGTCCGTCCGGGAATTACCGGCTACTGGCAGGTAAACGGACGTAATGATGTGGATTATGAGACCAGAGTGCAGATGGATTCATGGTATGTGCGCAACTGGTCGTTATGGCTGGACATGGTAATACTAATGAAAACTTTTAATGTTGTTTTTCGCAAAGAAGGAGCCTATTAGGGTAGCCAATCAAAGGGGTATAATAGATTCATGAAGAAAATTGTAACAGTTATTGTCACATTTAACCGGAAAAATAAACTAATGGCAGCTATAGACGCATACTTAAAGTCAAATATTTTTAAAATTGTCGTTGTTAATAATGCTTCTACTGATGGGACTGACTCCTATTTAGGGTTTGCTAACCAAACCCTATCTTTCTCCTAAATCCTCTCGGCAACTATGTATTCGCCAGAAAATAGCCTGCCAAGAAAATGAGCAAAACAAACCCGGAGCTTGTGCTCCAAGTTCATCACCAAAAGCTGCATGGCAATCATGCATTCCGCCGTTTCTTTGAGACGGGCGGGGCTTTAATTTGGTTACGTTAATTTTGAAGACACGACCTAGCGGAATATGCAATCAAGGATTCTCGAATTAGACTCCTGCACCAGAAAAATGCTGGAGCAGGTGCAGCTCGAAATCGGGGCCTTGAGATGGCAAGAGGTGAATATCTGTCTTTTTTGGACTCAGACGATTTTTTTGAAGAGAATATGCTGGAGCTGGCTTATACAAAAGCAAAGGAAGATGACGCGGATATTGTTGTATTTAAGGCAGATCTTTATTGGAATGACTCCGATTATTTTGAGTCGGCTCCATGGTACTGCAAAAAAAGCTAATTCCGGCCATATGTCCCTTTGCAGGAACCGATATCATAGGAAATCCTTTTCGAGCATTTGTAGGATGGGCGTGGGACAGCTGTTTCGTACAGACTTTGTGCGTGAAAAAGGATATCTGTTTCAAGAGCAACGCACCAGCAACGATTTGTTGTTTGTCTTTTCTGCTATCACAGATGCCAAACGTATAACAATCTTGGATGAAATATTGGTGCACCAACGGCGGGACGTTTCCTCTTCACTTTCGGTCACACGGGAAAAGTCTTGGGATTGCTTTTACTATGCGTTAATTGTTTTGCGGGAGCATCTGCAACGAATGGGTTCTTTTGAGAGATTTGAACGGGACTATATCGATTATGCGTTGCATTTTTCGCTGTGGAATATTAATTCGATAAAAGGTTTTGCTTATGAAAAACTTTATAATAAACTAAAGAGTGAATGGTTCAAAGATTGGGCATTGAGCGGCTTGATGCCCAATGCTTTGAACTTAAAAGTGAGTATCAGCAATACCGCCATATAAAAAGAACATTATAATGAAAATCATAATAAGGAAAATGATATAAAAATAAAATAAATTTTATTTTTGTTGGAACAATTAATGACCGCAAGGCATTTGATGTTTATCTTGATGCCTTTGAAGCATTGCCAAAAGAATATCAAGAACGAGTTCACTTGTATTTTGCTGGTAGATTAAATGATAATATTAAAGACTACTAGAAATAATAATATTACTTTTTGGGGACAAATTACAGATACAGATAAAAAAATAGAGTTATCTTAGAAAGATGGATGCATTTGTTATTGTTTCAAGAGATGAATCATGCTCGCTGGTAGCATTAGAATGGGCAATGATGGGAACCCCATTAATTGTAAGTGGAAATGTTGGTGCTGACAATGGTTGGGTTGTTGAGACGGGTACCCATAAATCTCTCTTGAAGCAGTTTTTAGACAGATTATTGATGAACCTGAAAAATTACGCAATATGGGTAAAAATTCCAGAATAAAATATTTAAAGACTTCAACCGTATCCATTTATGAAAGAAACATTATCAATATGGCAAATGAAGTTCTTTCAAATTCAACTATAGAAAGAGAGAGTATTGCTTTCCAACAAGCACAAATTGAGATTAATCAGTTGAATAAAGAAATATCAAATATCCGTGCTTCGTGGGCATATCGCATTGGGCCGTTTTGTAACGTTTTTACCCCGTAAAGTTCGTGGACTAATACGCTGTTATAAAGATAACGGCTTGTGGTACACTCTGCAACGTGTAAAAGTGAAACTGACAGGTCTATAGAAGAGGAAAGTATATGAAAATTATTTCAGAGCGTATTCTAGGTGACCAGATTCAAATTTTAGACGACTGTTATTCACCGTTCAGAAAGCACTAACTAACCTTAAATAACCTGCTTGTGGTCATCTTTTTGACTGACACTACTTATCCCTAATTAACGAAAAGGAGCGTACTAAAACTTGAAAATAGCAATTGCCGGCACAGGCTATGTTGGTCTTGTTTCAGCCGTTGTACTAGCTCATGTTGGTCACCATGTCGTCTGTGTGGACGTAGACGAGACCAAGATTGAGCAATTGAAAAAAGGCATTTGTCCCATCCATGAACCAGATCTGCCCGAGTTGATGACAGAAAACTTCTGTCGTCTTGCCTTCACCACCGATTATGCCGCCGCTTATTCAGATAAGGATATCATATTTATCGCCGTGGGTACGCCGGAAAAGGTGGACGGCTCAGCCAATATGTCATATGTTTATGCCGTTGCCGAGCAGATTGCCGCCTCCGTTACCCGCGACTGCGTAGTGGTGGTGAAGTCCACCGTACCCATCGGCACCAATGAAAAAGTAGAACAGCATCTGAAAAAGCATTTGAAACGCGATGTTGCCATCGAGGTGGTTTCCAATCCGGAGTTTTTGTCTCAGGGCACTGCAATAAAGGACATGCTTCACGGCAGCCGTATCGTGGTGGGTACGGACTCGGAATCCGCCCGCCGGGTGATAGCCAGCATCTATGAAAATCTGGATCAGCCCGTTATATTCACTGACCGCCGCAGTGCGGAGATGATTAAATATGCCTCCAATGACTTTTTAGCCTTGAAAATCTCCTACATAAACGAAATTGCTAACATCTGTGAGGTACTGGGAGCAAATGTGGTGGATGTGGCCCGGGGCATGGGCATGGACCCCCGTATTGGGGACAAGTTCCTGCGGGCTGGTATCGGTTACGGCGGATCCTGCTTCCCGAAGGATACAAAAGCGCTACACTGGCTGGGCAACTTCCATGATCAAGAATTAAAGACGGTAAAAGCAGCCATTGAGGTTAACGAAAACCAAAAGCTGCGCCTTATCAAAAAAGCGCGTAAGTATTATAGCAGTTTTGAGGGCATTACCGTCGCGGTGCTGGGACTGACTTTCAAGCCTGGCACGGATGATCTGCGCGAAGCGCCGTCTTTGGCCAATATCCCTATCCTGCTGGATGATGGCGCGAAGGTCAAAGCCTATGACCCCTGCGGCGTGGAGAATTTTAAAAGAAAAGTCAGCGGGGATATTGTATATTGCGCCACCCCTGAAGAAACCTTGAGAGACGCTGATATTTGCTTTATCCTTACTGAATGGCCGGAAGTGATGGAACTGCAGCCTAATCATTTTCTCACCATGAGGCGTCCCATCATTTTAGATGGACGGAACTGTTATGATCCGGGGCTTATGGGAGACTATCCCCTGATTTACGATTCTATCGGAAGAACGATAATATCCAATCTAGACTAAAAAGAGATAAACCTTTCCATAAAATTATGTATCCTGCTATAGACTCATGTGGTCTATGTTTCTGAGAAATGAAAGGAATTAATAGATAATGAAATACGATTATCTTATTGTTAGTGCGGGTTTGTTTGGTTCCGTCTTTGCCTATGAGGCCAAAAAGCGGGGCAAATCTTGCCTTGTGATTGATAAACGCGGCCACATTGGCGGTAATATATATATTGTGAATCCATAGATGGAATTAATGTGCACAAATACGGAGCCCACATCTTCCATACCGGCAATCAGGCAATCTGGCAGTATATCAATCAGTTTGCGGAATTCAACAATTACGTTAATTCACCTATTGCTGTTTATAAAGATGATTTATATGATTTGCCTTTCAATATGAATACCTTCAGTAAAATGTGGGGAATCAAGACTCCGGCTCAGGCAAGGCAAAAATTGAAGAACAAATTCCGCCGGATAAATATTGCCGAACCTTCAAATTTAGAGGAACAGGCTTTATCATTAGCCGGCAGAGATGTTTATGAAAAGTTGATCAAGGGATATACTGAAAAGCAATGGGGACGTTCCTGTACAGAGCTTCCTGCTTTTATTATTAAAAGGCTGCCTTTGCGTTTTACCTATGACAATAATTATTTTAACGATCGTTATCAAGGCATTCCCCTCGGGGGTTATACCCCTATTATTGAGAAAATGCTTTCCGAAATCGAGGTGCGGCTTAATACGGATTATTTTGACTTTATCAAGTCTGAAAAAAAACCGTATTTACCGGCGCGATTGATGCCTTTTTCAGGTATAAGTTAGGCCATCTCGAATACCGTTCTTTGCGTTTTGAGCATGAACGTCTGGACTGCGACAATTATCAGGGCAATGCCGTTGTCAATTATACTGAGCGTGAAATTCCGTATACCAGGATTATCGAGCATAAGCATTTTGAATTTGGAAAACAAACCACAACTGTAATTTCAAAAGAGTATCCCTCTGAATGGAAACCCGGTGATGAACCGTATTACCCGTCAATGATCAAAAAAATAATGGAAGTTCATTGTAAAATAAAAAGCAAACAGCCAAAGAGAGAAACCGAGTATGATAAAAGTGACCAAACCCAACCATACGGAGGTTTCAAACTATGGCTGCTGCTACCCATGATACCACATCCGCACGATCTTTTGAACATCTAAGCGCCTATGAACGAGGGGTAGTGTCAAGAAAGTTTCGCAAAAAGGTTTGCAGTCCGTCAGTAAAATTAATTAGCCAATAGAAAGCTCCGACTCAGGGCCGCCAGCTTCCAAATGCTTCATGTTCATATATTTTTTGCAGCCCCATTGAGTGCCGGCAACGTGGCGAAGGCGGGTACAGACTAGCATCAAAGCCGACTGCCCGCCAGGGAACGCGCCAACGACTCTGGTCGACGTCTGATTTCCCGGTTGAGGCATTCTGTCACATTGTTGGTCGGGATTCTCGTCCAGTGCTCAGAGGGAAAGTCGGTATAGGCGAGTGTTTCCTGAAA
>NZ_AFGF01000156.1 GCF_000219125.1 Acetonema longum DSM 6540 | reverse complement strand
TGGTCTAAAAAGCGTGAACCTGCAAGCCAAGCTGACAGCTTTGGTGGTCAATCTAAAAAGAATAGCAGCATTGGTAGCCCCCATATTGTTATCCTTTTATTGGCCCTGCTCTAAAGATCATAATAGGGGGCATCAACACGCTTTATTGGTCCTGACCGGCTAAAAACAGGGGGTTTTTCAGTGGTTTCGAACCGTCCCTTCGAGTCTATCATCGGCTCCAGTGTGGACGGAAAAGACATTCTCTTAGACGCAGCCAACGATGTGAACCTGCTGTCAGCCGCCAATACCATGGACAGCGACAGCGAATCCTCGCAGAAATCCGCCTCCGTGGGCGTGGATTTGACCAAGGGTGGCGTGACCGTATCGGGACAGCTAGGCAATGGCGAAACAGATGAGCATAGCCTCAGCTACAACGAGACAACGATCACAGCGGAACAGAAGCTGACCATCAAGTCTGGCAATGACACCAACCTGGTGGGGGCACAGGCTAAAGGCGATACCGTTGAGGTTGACGTAAAAAGCGATTTAAACCTGGCCAGCCAGCAGGATAGCGAGACTTATACGGAGAAGAATGAGTCTGTTGGCGGCAGTATTGGGATTGGTGCCGGGGCTTCGACGAATCTATCCGCGAATGAAGGTAAAATCGATTCGGATTATAAGAGTGTCAATGAGCAGACCGGAATTTTTGCCGGCAAGGGCGGCTTTGATATTAAGGTAGAAGGCAATACCGACTTAAAGGGCGCGGTGATTGGCAGTGAGGCAGAGGCCGAGAAGAATAAACTCTCTACCGGTACTCTGACATTCTCGGATATAGAGAACAAAGCCGAGTACAAGGCGGAAAGCAATGGTGTCGGTAATGCAACAGGCCTGAACCTGGGGGTTCCGGTATCGGATGATAAAACCAGTACTACCCATGCCGCCATTGCTCTGGGAACGATTGAAATTAAAGATAAGGCCAATCAGAAAGCGGATATTACGAAACTGAGCAGAGATACCCAGAATGCCGTTAACAAGCTAGACCAGATTTTTGATAAGAAGACGGTCCAAGAAAAACAGGAATTAGCAAATCTATTTAGCCAGGAAGCAGTAAAACTTGTTGGAGATATAGCGGAAAGAGAGAAAGATAG
>NZ_AFGF01000155.1 GCF_000219125.1 Acetonema longum DSM 6540 | reverse complement strand
TGCTACCGGCTGCAATAGCCGATTGTGTTGTGCTGGCAGCCTCACCGTTGACTGGCATATCCGGAGTAAGGCCGCTAGTCAGTTTGCCATCCTTGAAATCTAGGCTAACCCCCGAATTACTTGCCTTGTACTCGGCCTTGTTCTCAATATCCGACCCTGTCAGACTCCCTGTATCCAGCTTATTCTGATCCGGTGTTGCTTCGCTGTCCAGGACAGAACCTACAAGATCGGTATTACCTTCCACCCTGATATCAAATCCGCCGCTGCCGGCCAAGAGCCCGGTCTGCTGGTTGACGCTCCTGTAGTCTGAGTCGATCTGACTCCGATTCTTTCCTGCATTCCCCGTCACACCGGCCCCCATACCCATACTGCCACTAGTCGATTGATTCTTCTCCGTATAGGTCTCCCGGTCCTGCTGGCTCTTCAGATTTAAATCCCCGCCTACCTCAACCTTAACGGTATCTCCCTTGGCTTGCCCCCCTGTCATGTTGAAGTCCTTGCCGGATTTGACGATCAGCTTCTTCTCCGCTGCCGCGCTTTTCGGGGTATGATATCACCTCTACTTTTGAGGATATCATTTTACCCGCTACTCGTCAAGAGAACCGTCCCCGCGAGTCTCCTACGTTCCCGTGTTCATTCGTTTTCGTCTAAACAAACAACGGAGCAACGAACTTATTTGTCCGTTGCCCTGATGTTTGGCGTTTTCGTCCCCCACACTTCCTCCTGTTTTGGAGTCCAAAGTCACTTAACCAATCCTTTTTCCTGTCACCATGATCTTAAAGAATTGTTTTAAAAGAGCATCAAAATCGGGAGATCCAACAAGTTGATGATGCTCAAACAATAATCTGTTTTCACTAGCAAAATGCAATATTTCTGCATCCATCAATCCAGATTGCCACACACTCACTCGGCCAAGACAACAATAAGAAGAATAATCAACTGTAACACTTGGATTTGTATTATTAGCAACAACATTTATTTTCTCTGTACTTATTATTGAATCCTCTAATTGTCTCTTCCTTTCATTCACCCATTTTAGAAAGCTGCTGTGCATCTATTTACTCCCTTTCACTTCGATGTTCGTTGCAGAGGGCATTTCGGGCGTCGGATCGCCTTTTCTAGCTGTTAACTGCCAGATTGACGGGGATCGGTCGAAGTGTGTCCTGCATTCCCCGTCCGCCCCAATACCCATATTGCCACTAGTTGACTCATTCTTCTCCGTATAAGTCTCCCGGTCCTGCTGGCTCTTTAGATTTAAATCCACACCTACCTCAACCTTAACGGTTTCTCCCTTAGCTTGTCCCCCTGTCATGTTGAAGTCCTTGCCGGATTTGACGGTCAGCTTCTTCCCAGCCGTAATCCGGGTTTCACTGTAGTTGCCCCGGTGCTCTTCCGTATTGCCCTTGCCGCGCTGCCCCATACATTCACGCCTCCACTACTCGCCAAGAGACTGT
>NZ_AFGF01000154.1 GCF_000219125.1 Acetonema longum DSM 6540 | reverse complement strand
GCCCCCTTCAGGTCGGTATTGCCTTCCACCTTAATATCAAAGCCGCCCTTACCGGCAAAGATCCCGGTCTGCTCCTTGACACTCCTGTATTCGGAATCCATTTTGCCTGTATTCGCTGACAGATTTACCGAGGCCCCGGCCCCAAATCCAATACTGCCGCCAACCGATTTATTCTTCTCGGTATAGGTCTCCCGATCCTGCTGGCTGGCCAGGTTTAAATCGCCTTTTACGTCGACTTCAACGGTATCGCCTTTTGCCTGCGCACCTGCCAGGTTGGTGTCATTGCCAGACTGGACGGTCAGCTTCTGCTCCGCTGTAATTGTTGTCTCGTTGTAGCTGAGGCTGTGTTCGTCTGTGTTTCCCTTGCCGAGCTGTCCCGATACGGTGACGCCTCCACTGGCCAGGTCCACGCCTACGGAGGCGGATTTCTGGGAGGAGTCGCTGCGGCTGTCTACGGTATTGGCGGCTGATTGCAGGTTTACGTCGTTGGCTGCGTCTAGGAGGATGTCTTTTCCGTCTATGCTGGAGCCGCCTATGCGAATATCTCCGTCTTGGG
>NZ_AFGF01000153.1 GCF_000219125.1 Acetonema longum DSM 6540 | reverse complement strand
CAGCCTATCCCGGCTTTCCTTGGTTTTTCTGCGGTAATGGGTCTGCACTGCCGTTAGGTCAGGCTCGGGCCGCTTGTGATCCGCAGTGACTTCCGCTTCGTTAAACAGGTTCAGGGCGTCATATTGACTTTTCTCACTGGAAGAGCCAAAGCGCTTATGGCGTGCCAGGCGCATTTGCTCCATCAGCCAATTGACCTTCTGGTTCAACTGGGCATTTTCCGCCTGTAAGGCCTCATAATGGGCACGGTTCACGGTCATGGTTTCTTCCAGGGGAGTGGGTTGTTCCGTCACAGTTCTCATAGCCATAGTATACCATAGGTTGGCTGATTTCCCTATCGTTTCCGGCCTTAAATCAGTTGGATTCCCTGAACCGGTTTATGGGCTTTGGGCTGTTCGATGTTCAAGCCTTCCAGCAGCCAGCGGAACTGTTGGGTGGTAATGTGTTTAACTTCACTTTCCTCCCTGGGCCATTGAAAGCGGCCCGCTTCCAGCCTTTTGTACAACAGCACGAAGCCGTCCCCTTCCCAAAAGAGCGCCTTGATGCGGTCACAGCGGCGGCCGCAAAACAGGAACAGGCTGTTGGAGAACGGGTCTAAGTGAAAGCGTTGCGGCACAGTGGCCGCCAGGCCGTCGATGGATTGGCGCAGGTCGGTATAGCCGCAGGCCAGGTAAATCCGCTCAGCCCGGGAGAGATCTCCTAGCATGGACGGTTGAGCGCTGTTAAGGCCGCCTGCACGGTGGCCGCATCGGCGCCGTGATAGATATGGATTTGCGTATCCTGGCGCTGGATGGTGAGGGCGATGGTTCCTGGGTGTGGGGTGGGCAGGCGAAGTTCGGCAAAGACGGGACCTTCCGGTTGTGACA
>NZ_AFGF01000152.1 GCF_000219125.1 Acetonema longum DSM 6540 | reverse complement strand
GATAGGTTATCCGAGAATGGCTTTCAGATCTGCTTCCGGTGTGCTAATCGGTTTGAGGTCGAATTTTTCCACCAGGATGTTGAGCACGTTGCCCGACAGGAACGCCGGCAGGGATGGGCCAATGTAGATGTTCTTGATGCCCAGTGCCAGCAGAGTGAGCAGGATGCACACCGCCTTTTGCTCATACCAGGAAAGCACCAGGGTAAGCGGCAGTTCATTCACGCTGCACTCGAAGGCGCCGGCCAGGGCCACGGCCACCTGGATCGCCGAGTAGGCGTCATTGCACTGACCCATATCCAGCAGGCGGGGAATACCGCCGATTTCGCCGATGTTCAGATCATTGAAGCGGTATTTTCCGCAGGCCAGAGTAAGAACGACTGTATCCTTGGGAGTCTGCTCCACGAAGCGGGTGTAGTAGTTGCGGCCGGGCTTGGCGCCGTCGCAGCCGCCGACCAGGAAGAAGTGTTTGATAGCTCCGGCCTTGACGGCGTCGATTACCGTACCGGCAACACCCATAACGGTATTGCGGGCGAAACCGGTGGTAAGCTGGCTGCCGCCGTTGATGCCGGTAAACTTCTGCTCCTCTTTATAGCCGCCCAGCTCAAGGGCTTTTTTAATAACCGCGCTAAAATCCTTTTTGCCGTTAACAGCTTCGATGTGCGTGAGACCGGGATAACCGACCACATCGGTGGTGAACACCCGGTCGCTGTAGGAAGACCGCGGCGGCATCAGGCAGTTGGTGGTGAACAAAATGGGGCCGGGGATATTATCCAGTTCTTTTTGCTGGTTCTGCCAGGCAGTACCGAAGTTGCCTTTCAGCTGAGAATATTTCTTCAGGCCCGGGTAGGCGTGGGCGGGCAGCATTTCACCATGAGTGTAAATATTAATGCCCTTGCCTTCGGTTTGCTCCAGCAGTTGCTTCAGATCGTGCAAATCGTGGCCGCTGATGACAATGAACGGACCTTTTTCCACTGTGGTGGGCACGGTGGTCGGCACAGGATGGCCGTAAGCCGTGGTGTTGGCTTCGTCCAGCAGGGCCATGCATTGAAGGTTGACCTGGCCAAATTCCATCAGCAGGCCCAGCCACGCGTCGGCGGTATGTTCTTCGCCCAGCGCCCGCATTCCTTTATAGAACCAGGCGGTCACTTCGGGATTTTCTTTACCCAGTATGGCGCTGTGCCAGGCGTAGGCCGCCATGCCGCGCAGGCCGAGCAGCAGGGTCGACCGCAGCGAAACAATATCTTCGTTGCCGCTCCACAGATCAGCTGCCGGAAAATCTTTAGCGGTAGCGTCCAGCTTGTTTTTCTCGGTCCGTACTGCCTGGATGAGGGCATCGATACGGTCCGGGTCAAAGTTGACGTTGGTAACGGTAGCAAACAGTCCTTGCAGCATCAGGTGATCCGCTGTTTGACCAGGCGTCTTGCCGGCAGCGGCTCGGGCCAGGCCGACCAGCGCACCGGTCAGTTCGTCCTGCTTATTGGCGATCTCGGGCTTTTTGCCGCACACGCCTATTTTGGTGCAGCCCTTGCCGCCGGCGGTTTGTTCACATTGAAAACAAAACATTTCACTCATTATGAAATACCCTCCCATATTTTATTTCTGATTTGCTTGCGCAAAAACCAGCAGATTAATCCTCACGGACGGTTCCGCCAGTGTCGAAACCTCCTTAGGTGGTAATTGCTTTTTTCACCCTCATTGTAATACAATGAAAATAAAAAATCGGTAGCTATGGCTACCAAATGAGAGGTGAGACACAAAAAGTGCGAGATAAAGTTGATGCACTGCAGAAAAAAAGGATTGACATACTGACGGCAACGCCGTTGTTTGCCGGCATTTCTCCTGATATACTGGCGGACATGCTCAATTGCCTGCAGCCCAAGCTATCCACCCACCCTAAGAACAGCTTCATCGCCGTCGAGGGCGAACCATTTTTCGGCCTGGGCATTTTGCTGACAGGGGAAGCGGTAGTCGTGAAGGAGAATATGGCCGGTACCCGCTCGGTGTTGACTGTGCTGAATCAAGGCAGCATGTTTGGTGAAATGATCGCGTTTTCAACCCGAACGGCCTGGCCTGCCTCCGTCTTCGCCCAGAGCGAATGCACGGCGGTATTCCTGCCGCCCCAGAAAATCACCGGCACCTGCCCCCGCGCCTGCGACGGCCACAACCAAATGGTCCGCAACATGCTGCGCATCGTGTCGGAAAGAGCGCTGCTCTTGAACCGCAAGGTGGAATACCTGACCATCAAGAGTCTGCGTACCAAGATTGTCACTTACCTGCTGGAGCAATACAAATCACAGGGCAAGACGACCTTCGTCCTCCCCCTCAAGCGCAACGATCTGGCCGATTTTCTCAATGTTTCCCGTACCGCCCTGTCACGGGAACTGGGACGTCTGCGCAGCGAAGGGCTCATCGATTTTTTCCGCTCGTCGCTCAAAATTCTGGATATGGAAAGCCTGAAAGAATTTATCGAATGACCGGGGCCGGCTGCTACGATTCAACCCGTTTCTTCTCCAGCCATTCCAACATGACAATACAAAAGACCAGCCAAGTAGATCCGCCAAGATATCCGGCGATGACATCACTGGGGTAATGAACCCCCAGGTAAATGCGGCTGATGCCAATCGCCGCCGCCAAGAATATCCCGACATAAAACAAACCTATGCGTAAAGACCAGGAGGCCACGACGCGGCTGACTAAATACAGAATAATACCGTAGAAACACAGGGCAACCATGGCATGGCCGCTGGGGAAGCTATATCCGGTCTCTTCCACAACTCGAAACGCTTCAGGCCTGGCTCGCTCAAACAAATGTTTAAGCCCTAAGTTTAAGATAGCCGCTCCACTCAGGCAGATCACCAGAGAAAGCGCTTCCCGCCAGCGGTGGAAAAAGGCCAGCACACATAATACGACAGGGACAAATATGCCGTAAAAATAGCTGGACCCGAGATTTGTGATAAAGATGGCGGCGCTATCAAGCCCCGGTCCGGCAAAATACCGGACAAACCAGATCACGATGCCGTCCAAGATTTCCATGTCATTGCGCAGCAATGTCTCTATAGCCACCTCAATGAACAGCGACAACATCAGGGCGCTCACGCCCAGTCCCAGTAAGAGATACACCCAGGGATACCGTCGGCGAAAAGGCAAAATACGTTCCCCCACCCATTGGCACGCAGAAGCTGACCGGCTCCGGCGGGCCATCCAAGGAACCAGCAGCCCCAGGAGCAGGACACTGCAGCCAAGTATAGCCCATAGCACCCAGACCCACTGATCAAGCGGCTGTGGCTGCGATAAAACAACAGCTAATTTTGTTACGTCGGAGCCAGGCGCTAACCGGAGATTCCCGCCCAGAATCATAAGCAGACCTTCCACACGCGCACCGGGGGCAGTAATTACATTGCCATTTACCACGATCACGCGCTGCATTACCTGCCCGTGGATTACGGCATCTCCTTGCAGGACCACCAAATCGCCAATCCGTTCATCCTGCTGCACAGTGACGTTCCCGTGGGAGAAAAGATCCGGATATGCGTCCGGACCACCGGCCCAAACTACGGGCTGAATGAAAAAGCATAGGATACAGACCAGAACCATCCTGCGCCATATCCTTTGCACCAAACTTTTATTCAACAGGGGACCACTCACTTTCTGAAGTTTGTAACTGCCCGGCACCCTTTCTGCAAGCATGGCAGACCCCGGCACAGCGCTGGAAGCCATGGGGTTTGATGATCACGCAGGTCAAAAACGGTAGAGATAGCCGACGCTCACTGCGGTTCGGCTTGCCGAACCGACCAGCGGACTGTCCTTGATAGCGCTGCCGAACCGGGTGGCACGCAAATCAAGGAACACGGTATAGCGATGTGTCGGGCTGTAGTCTACACGCAGGCCCGCCTCGGCATTAGCGGTGGCCGTACCTTCATAGAAGCCGCGGCCCATATGCATTTCCGATGCCTCCACACCGTAGTAGTAATCAACGAATTTGCGATCAACCCATTCGACCGCCAACCGCGGCGTGACGCCAAAGGAGCCGGACGGGAAGCGTCGGTTTACTTGCAGCCTGGCGCGAGAACCGTTACTATGGCCCGAGGCGTCGCCGAGAAGCTCGGCCGAAAAGTTGGCGGCAGGGGTCTTCCAGTTGACTGCACCGCCGATCCACACGCTTCCCTTGCGCTCGTTCATACCCGCGAGGAACGGGGAGTCATCCGCTTCGTAGCCGTCTCCGGCGTAATGTACCCGCAATCGCCAAGAGACGGCTTCATTTGAAAAAAGTTTCAGGTCCAGCGTCGCGACAGACGCGCTAATCCACTTATTCTCGTACGAAATCAAGGGCAGGGCGATCACGTCCCGGTCCATGTCGCGGTAGGGTTTCTGGGCCAAGGCGACTCCTGCGCCAAGCCCCCACTTTGCGGCATCGCTTCTGTCCGTATCGGCTGCTTGTGCTGCCGCCGCCGGCGCCCAAGAAATGGCGATGGCAAAAGTTGCAATCGCAGCAGGAACAGAACGGCTGATCGTTTTGAAAGAATGGGAAAAATACGTCATTTGCGATTCCTTTCTTCCAGCGTAAAAGTGCTTGAGTGTTAAGAGAACAACCAATTAAGTGCTCTTATGTATACGAAGATTAAAAAGAGTGTGCACAATATAGCCAAAATTATTATAACATATCTTATTGCATAAGCACGCGGTTTTCGCTTACGCAAAAGCGGAGCGTCAGGTTTTGCCTGACGCTCCGCTGCATCTTGAATGTTCGTTAAAACAGCGGACAGATTGTAAGAATCAAGACCGTATTTCACCGGTTTTTTTATATTCGAAATCCAGCCACCGCCTCCTGCAATTTGCCGGCTAGTTTAGCTAAACTTTCGCTGGAAGCGGTGATTTCTTCCATGGATGCGGATTGTTCTTCTGTTGCTGCAGATACGGTCTGTGACTCGGCTACGGTTTCTTCACTCACCTTATCGATTCCCTGAATATTTGCCGCCAATGTCCTGCTCTCCATCATCATTTGACTGAGGGATTCTGAAATCGCTTTCATTTGCTCGGTTAATTGGAGAATCGCTCCCACAATCCCTTTAAAGGTTTCCCCGGCGGAACCGACAACGATCATCCCTTCTTTGATACCGTCGGCGCCCGTTTGAGTTGATGCGACCACCAGCTGCATACTCATTTGATTCCTTTGAATTAATACCCCAATCTGCTGCGCTGCCTGACTGGACCCTTCGGCCAGCTTTCTGACTTCGTCCGCCACCACGGCAACCCCTTTTCCCTGTTCGCCAGCCCTGGCAGCCTCAATCGCTGCATTGAGCGCCAATAAATTCGTCTGTCCGGCAATACTCGTGATAAGATTGATAATTTTGCTGATCTCCTGCGAATCTTTGGCTAATTCCTCAATTGCCGCCTGTGCAGCCTTCGATTCCTGTTCGATCTGTTTCATCTGCTCAACCGCTTGCTCTACTGCCTGTTTACCCAAATCAGCTTTCTGCGAAACATCCTGGGCAATTTCCGACAGTTCACACGCCTTACCGGCAATCCGTTCCGTATCCGTTGAGATATGTTTTACAATTTGGTTACTGAAACTAACCGAATTCGCCTGCAGCTCGGTACCCTGAGCAATCGCCGTGATGGATACATGCAGACAATTTGTGATCAAGGAACGGTAATCCCTTGAGACGGAAAACCTGGATGCTATACAGAATGTAAAAATATAGGGCTGTCTTAATCCGGGTTAAAATCCGGAATGAGACAGCCCCTGCCATGCTTTGATGATTCTATTTCTACAACAATAATCACCGTAAAACGCCACAGGAATAAGACATCGGCGCCCTTCCCGCCCCGTTTACAGCGGGATGACTCCTATAACAACCGCAGTCGCCATCATAATCAGCGCGGTTGACAGCCCCCAGATAAAAGCGAAACGCTGATGCTCAAAAAATTCGACTTTAGTTAACGAGCATAGCAAAAGCGGCGCCGCCACCAAAGGGCTTATGCCATAGCCGAGTTGTCCGAGAAGAACGGCTCTGCCTAATTCAACAGGCGCCACTCCAAAGTAGGCGGCAGCTTTGCTGACAATCGGCAGCACACCGAAATAGAATGCATCCGGGCTTACGACCAGCGTCGATAAATAACTGATCCCGCCGCAGATAACGGCCATATGCGGTCCTAGCGCATCCGGAATAAGGGAAACCAGGCCAAGAGCCATTGCGTCGATCATCTTGGTTCCCTGAAAAACGCCGGTAAATATGCCGGCGGCGAAAACCACAATAGTTGCCCACAGTGCATTACCCGCATGCGCTCGAATACGCTCCTCCATCTGGCCAAAGTCGCGATAATTGATGATCAGTGTTGCACAAAAGGCGATGATAAACAAAACGGCGGGAGGCATGGCATTCATGACCAAAGCCGTCATGACCGTTACGACTAATGCCAGGTTAATCCACATGAGTTTAGGCCGCAGTGTGGTTTCATCCTGCTTTAGGGCTGCGGCTATTTCGGCCGCACTCACTTGAGTCACCTCAAGATCGTTTCCCTTCACATAACCCAACCGCTTGCGCTCTTTCATTCCCAGGATATAAGCCACAACAACCAGCCAGAGCATCCCTGCGCCTATGGCAGGAACCAACGGGGTAAACAGGTCTTCTACGCCAAGCTGCAATACCGTCATGGCTCTTATCGTAGGGCCGCCCCAGGGTGACGAATTCATCAGATAATTGGCCAGTGACGCCAAACAGGTAAAAATCAGCGGATTCATGCCTAATCTGCGGTAAATAGGAAGCATCGTCAAAGATAAGATCACAAAATTGGTGACACCCTCGCCATCCAGCGCAATAGCCAGCGTCAATACGGCAGTGCCAACGGAAATTTTCAGCGGGTCGTTTTTTACCATTGATACAATTCTCAGAATTAAAGGATTGAACAGCCCCGTATCCATTTGAATGCAAAAGAACATGACCGAAAACATGATCAAAATGCCGGTAGGTGCGGTGGTTTTAATTCCGTCAAACATCATCGCGCCGAGTTTAGGGCCAAAACCCCCGATAATACCGGCGACGATCGGAACGGCGATCAGAGCGGTGATTACGTGCAGCCTTTTAGTAAAAATCAAGAATACAAACATTGCGATTGTCACAGTTCCTAATAAAGCCAACATCCAACTCACTCCCTTTTGATTTATGCGCGCTTACCGCCAGCCCCGGTAAGCCTCCATAAGTTGCCGGCCTGTCTTAGTGCGCCGTTAATGGCTCGTTGTTGCAAATTCGTACGGGCATACAAGGGCTGGCGGTAATCACTACTGATTATTGATCAATTACGGAGCCGTCAATATGCAGACGGGTCTGGATCGGCCGCCGTGAATACGGGAAACGTTCCGCTACATTATCGGCAAGTTCAACCCCAATGCCGGGAGTCTCAGGAATAATCAGAAATCCGTTCTCTACCCGGAAAGTCTTCTTAACCACTTCCCCCTGGCGGAATTGACTCTCTTTATGCTCAATGTTATGTCCAATATAGCGTTCCGTGGCCGCCGGACGGTCATCTCCGGGGAATTCCTGCAGAGCGAAATTAGGGATGCAAGCCGCAATTTGGGTGCAGGCGGCGGTACTAACCGGACTGAGCGGATTATGCGGCACGATCATCAAGTCACTCGCTTCAGCCAAGGCCGCGATTTTCTTGGCGCCGGTAATGCCGCCGCACAGGCAGACATCAGGACGCAGATAAGTAGCGGCGTTTCGCCGGATAATCTGCGCAAATTCCTGCGGGGTGTGGAAACGCTCCCCGGTGGCGATGGGGATATCCGTATGGCCGGCAATAAACTCCATGGAATCAAAGTTATCCGGCGTAGTGGGGTCTTCGTAGAAAAACGGATGATACTTTTCAATGCCGCGGGCCAGGGCGATCGCTTCTGCCGGCCTTAACCGGCGATGAATTTCGACGCACAGATCTACTTCGTCACCGACAGCTTCCCGGTACAGCCGCACCCGCTCAATGGCGTTGCCAATTTTTTGCGCATGAGTTTCAAAGTACGGAGCGCTCCTGTCTTCGTCCAGGAACGGGCTCAAATGACCGACCGCCGTAAAGCCTTTCGCCTTTGCCTCCTTTAAGTTGGCGAGCATCTCTTCAATTGTGGTGCCGCCCACATGATAATAAACTCTTGCCTTATCGCGGCATTTGCCGCCTAAAAGGTTGTACACCGGGGTGTTAAAATATTTGCCGGCAATATCCCAAAGGGCAATGTCAATGGCGCTCAAAGCGCCCATAATGGCTGCCCCGCGAAAATGGAAACAGCGGTACATGTACTGCCAGTGATGTTCTATCCGCAAAGGGTCCTGACCGATTAAGTAGGTCTTGAAGGAATTGACGGCTTCCAGCGAAGCATCCAGAAACCCCCAGGCGCCTGATTCGCCAATGCCGGTAATGCCTTCGTCAGTATGAATCTCGACAAATAAAAATCGGTTCACAGGGACAGTTTTTACATCGATGATCTTCATGTTACACCCTCCAATGCATTTGATCGGTTATGGCTTCATTATAAGCATCCCATTTGACTTCAGCATTGATATTATTTGCAACTTTTTGTTTTGTCTGAAAACAACCTTTATAGCCTAAATTCAATATTTTTCTGTGCACATACAAATTTTCGCCCACTTCATTTTAATAGAACTGAGAATATCTTGCGGCCAACTTTCCTGGCCAGGCTAAAAATTGCAGCAGAATAATTACCATGGGGAGAATATTCCGATTGTATAAAACTGGATGATTAAAATATTTGTGTTGCAGAGCAAACTTTTATATACTGAAATCAATAAATAATAATGGCAGGGGGCGCAATGAACTATTACTATACATTGGATGATCCGCAAAAAGGTATTTTACTGAAGCAATATATTCATGACATTAACCGCTATCGCTTTAACTGGCATAAAGATATTGAGATCAGCATCGTGCTGCGGGGAGAAATTGACTTTTGCATTGAGGGCAAGACCCATGTACTCAAAGAAGACGACCTGATTTTAGTCAATTCCAATAAAGGACATGCATCGCTGCTGCGAGAGCCCGGCAGCATCGCCATGGTGCTCCGCTTTGATCCGGCGTTTTTAAAAGCCGCTTTTGAAGAAAACACAAATCTGCAAATTTCCTGCATATCCAACGACGCAACCAGGCATGACGATCAATTTCGCAGGCTGCGCGCCCTCGCAGCGCAAATACTGCTTGCCTTGGCAAGAGATGGCTTCGCGGCCAGGCTGGCCGCCGAAGGGGCTTTTTTGCTGCTGAACGCTTCCCTTTTATCTGATTTTCCCTTAGATACGCATGTGGACCCCACCCGTGGCTACGGGCTCAGTCATCAAAAAATCATCCAGAACATCCTACATTTCCTGGAGCATAATTACAGTCGAAAAATCAGCTTAGATGAAGTCGCCAAAATATCCAAATACAACCGAACCTATGTATCCTCATTTTTCCGATCCAACGTAGGGGTAACTTTCTATGAATACTTAAACCGGATTCGCTTGCGGCACGCACTCCACGAACTGAATACCACCCAAAAACCGCTCACACAAATCGCCCTCGACAGCGGATTTCCCGATTTAAAAACATTTAGCACGCGCTTTAAGGTTATCTTTCAAAAGTCGCCCAGCCAATACCGCTTTTCGGTCGGCAGCGAAAACCTGCCGGCAGTTATGGAAAATCAGCGCAATTATCTGCCCGTCGGTACAGGCAATGTTGAGCAGAAACTGTTCGAATACTTGCAAGTAGGACCTGATACTCCGCTCTCCCTGCCGCTCCTTGACTGCCCTACCCGCAAAATAGAGAACCAAACCGATCTGGACCGCCGGGAATTAACCAGATTGTGCCGGGCAATGCTGCAAATCGTTGAAAATTGATTGCCGCAGCCGTCACAATATGATCTTATGTAATACGCGGTCCCGCCGCAATCAGATCATTGATTGCACCGTTTTGGGCGATCATGAATAGAAATTGCCTGCAGTGCGGCAGAGACAGATCGGCCCCGCAGCCGGAATTTATTCACTTGGCCGCTGCAGTGCCGACAGTAAAAAAACGGAGCATCCAGGACAATGATATGCTACCCCCAGATAGGACAGTGAAACAAAAAACACTGTCCTATCTGGGGGAAAATTATGCCGCAAAAAGGGAAACTATCAGCAGAAGAAAAATTGCGAATCGTAGAAGAGTATCTATCTGGGAAAATGGGGCAAAAAGAAGCTTGCAAGCGGGGAGGGATCGTGTGGGCGACACTTCAACGGTGGGTGAGCCGGTACAGAACGGAAGGGCCGACCGGATTCTTGCCGCAGGAGCGAAATCGCCGCTATAGTAAAGAGACAAAGCATAGGGCCGTGTTAGAATACCTCGCGGGAAAAGGAAGCCGACGGCAAATTTGTGAACGGTATCAAATCCGATCCAGCCGACAGCTGGAGGCTTGGCTCAAGGTGTATAATCGTCATGAGGACTTCAAAGAACAGAGCGGAGGGAGCCACATGACGAAAAGTAGAGAAACAACCCAGGAGGAGCGGCTGGAAATCGTAAGAGAGTGCATTGCCACGGAAAACAATTATGGTGCTACGGCGCTCAAATATCAGGTTTCTTACCAACAGGTCTACACCTGGACCAAAAAATACCGGGAGATGGGCAATACTGGATTGCAAGACCGGCGTGGACATCGTGCCGGAACGCTGCCTAGTCGGACCCCAGAAGAGGAACTGCGGGATAGAGTCGCCCAGCTAGAGCGCAAAAACTTGGATTTGGAAATGGAGAATGCCTTGCTAAAAAAAGTGAAGGAATTGGAGAGGAGGCGATGCTAGGGTTCGTGCGAAACGGGTCTGCCTATGAAGCCGTGAAAAGACTCTCTGAGGAACGTAGCTTTCCAGTAGGGAAACTCTGCAACTGCTTGCACCTCACACGGTCGGCGTATTACCGATGGCGGAGGCGTCCCAAGAGCCTGGGTGAGCAGGAAAATGAGCGCATTGCGGAGCAGGTGAAAAAAATTCATGATGCCCACCCGGACATGGGCTATCGCAGGATACGAGATGAACTGGACAGATATCAAGGTATCCATGTCAACGATAAACGCGTCCTGCGGATCACCCGGGCGCTGCACATCCAATCCACCATTAAGTTCAGACGGCATGGCTGCACCCGGAGTGCGGCATCGCCACAATATGTGGCAAAGAACTATCTGGGACGCCACTTCCATGCCGATGCCCCTAACAGGAAGTGGCTGACCGATGCGACCGAGTTCAAATACTATGTGGGACCCGAAGTGCACAAGCTCTACCTCAGCGCCATTCTGGACCTCTACGACAGGAGAATTGTCTCCTTTGCCATGAGCGACCACAATGACAA
>NZ_AFGF01000151.1 GCF_000219125.1 Acetonema longum DSM 6540 | reverse complement strand
GATAAGACCAGCTATTAAATGTCAATTAGGAAATATAAATAATGTAGAGGTAAATATAGACAATGCAAATAAGCCTTTGGTAAGGAACCAAGGCTGGAGATACCAGAAATAAACGTATCAGGCCTTTAGCCGGACAGGCTCATAAGGGCGATTTTCTTTGAGAATTGCGTAGATTATGTTGCAAAGTTTACGCGCTACACCGCCTACAGCAGTAAGATGATGTTTTCCTCTTAATTTGAGTGTCCGATAGTAATCAGAGAGGATAGGATCACAGAAAGAAGCTCTTTCCGCAGCAAGCCAGATGGCGCGGCGTAGATAAGGTGAGCCACGCTTTGTAATCTTGTTTTTTGTACCCGTAAATTCACCGGACTGGGTAGCTCTCACATCCAAGCCGGAAAAAGCAACTAACTTATTAGGCGCGTCAAAACGATCGATGTCGCCAATCTCACTGAGAATGATAGAACCAAGCGTATCTCCAATGCCAGGAATAGTTGTGATATACGTGTTGGTTTGTTTAAGCAGTAGTGAGATCTCTTCTTCCAATTCTTCAATTTGGGTTTCTAAGAAGATAAGTTGGGCTAAGAGCTGGCGGATTTGGAATGCGAAAGTATCTTGGGCAAAAATAACACCAAAGGATTCAGCAGCAACAGACTTGAGTTGATTTGCTTTTTCCAATCCGAAACGCCCTCTGCTGGCTTTCGTCAACAATGCGGTAAGCTTGCGTGTATTGACTGTAAGCATATCTTTGGGTGTTGGGTATTTTAGTAGAATTTTCTTTGATGTGACACCAAAAGTGTCTGAAAATAGGCTGGCGTACTCAGGGAACACCTGATCCAGCAAAGCAATTACACGACGTTTACAGTCACCACAGGTATCTATCATAGAAAGACGATGGCGGGAAAGCTGACGCAGTGCAATCATGTTTTCAGCAGAGAGATTCGTGGCGGAGAACTGCCCAAAACGCATAATCTGAGCAATGATGAAGGAATCTTTGGAGTCGGTCTTGGTCTGGCGAATGTATATCTTTCTGAATGCATCTGACTGGATGGGATTAATGACCTTCACTTCG
>NZ_AFGF01000150.1 GCF_000219125.1 Acetonema longum DSM 6540 | reverse complement strand
TACCCTCGGGCACGGTCTAGTCCGTGAAATCGTTTCATCTCTGCGTTCTTCCATTCGTGACTGGCGCGTTTCTTGTACTTTTCCTTAAAGTCATCTGTCTTGGCCAATGGACTATATTCATAGTATTCAGCGGCATGGATTCCAACCCGATATTCTCTGACCCTTTTGCGGCTGCCGCAACATTCGGCTCGCTTGCGACAATCCCGACATAGGTTTTTATCAAAGGTATATCGGTATGTTTCTTTCCCCTTTTGAGTTTTGAAGTACCTTTTTTTTACGGTGACATTGCCCATGTCACAAGTCCATTGGTCACTGTCTTTGTTGTAGTTGAATTTGCTTTCGTCAATCTTATATACGCTGGCGCTGACAGGGATAATGGCTTCCACTTGGTCTCGTTTTAAGGTGTCCAGGATCGCTTTGCGAAAATAAGCTTTGTCGCCATAGGCTTCTTTGATGTCAATGCCGCAGGCTTTGGTCCGCTGATAGAGTTCATCAAAGAAAGTGCCGTCTACATAGGCTCCGTCAAAAACCCTAAGGCCAGTTATGATCCGTTCTTCCGGGATCATCATGTATTCTACTTTATAGCCAAAAAAGCTATCGGTTTGCGATTTGTAGCCAACCCTCGCCTCTTTGTCGATGAGGGAACGCAGTCCTTTTTGCAAGATGAATTTTTCATCTTTGAGAAGTTCTTTCGCTTCTTCTAAGGCTTTTGCCGTTTGGGGTGCGCTCGAGAGAGGAACAGCGGTTTCGACTTCTTTCATCATGGTCTGTAAGTATTCTTTCATTGTGGCTTTCGCTTCTTTAGGGTCAGCGATCGCTTTATAGTCTGGAATGTCAGAGGGGACCGGATCTGGTATTTGTCCGACTTCTTCCTTGACCTTACCTAAGATTTTTCGGGCTAAATGCTTCATGACTCGTTCCGGTACTTTTTTTATGGTATTGGCGATGGTGTGAGTAGTGTCAATACTGACCCCTGTGCCTTTAATGATTCCTTTGTTTACGCATTGCCGGACGACTTCTTGAAGGATGTCGTCCATACTGGTGTCTTTGAGCCTTTGGGTACGGAATTTGGCTAGAAGGCTGGCATCGGGCAGGTCTTCTTCGGGGTTGATGCCCACAAACCACATGTAGGCTAAATTCAATCTGGTTTCTTCGATGACGCGGACATCGGAGAGGTTATATAAATATTGCAAGATGAGAAGCCGGGCCATCATTTCCGGTTCTT
>NZ_AFGF01000149.1 GCF_000219125.1 Acetonema longum DSM 6540 | reverse complement strand
GCACGGCAATCCGTACATTAAATCCATTCTTTGTCAGGTGGCTTGGGCAGCAGTACGAGTGAGGGATAGTTCCTTTTCCCGTTGGTTTTGGTCCCGTCAGGGGAAATTAGGCAGAAAAAAAGCTATTGTAGCAGTGGCAAGAAAGATTTTAACGGTAGGATATACCCTGTTAAAATCCGGCGAGTTCTATGACTCAAATGTTGCCTTGAAGGCAGTATCATCGCCGCCATTACAATAGATCGTTAACTATTTTTCCCAGATAGTCCAACCTCTATTCTGATTTTGAAATATCCTGTGGTACAGGTTTAGTTTGTTGCGCCTTTTTTTGCTTGTCCGTCGGTTTTGTTTTCACAATAACCGT
>NZ_AFGF01000148.1 GCF_000219125.1 Acetonema longum DSM 6540 | reverse complement strand
AGGGCGCAACACCAGCATGACTTCCAGCATTGGGTTGCCGCCAACAGAGGAATTTGATACGGATGTGCGTCTCACGCTGACCCGCAAACAGTCCAAACGGGCGAGGGCTTGTTCGGGGATCTACAAATTTCTCCCGAATAACTCTACCTTTGATTATCTGGAGCAACATGAGTTCTATCCTATTACCTTACGCGTCGTACGTTTTCCTCTCACGACAGGTACCTATGAATGCGTGATCACCAATCTTCCCAGGGATACGTTTTCCCCGGATGAACTCAAAACGCTCTACGGGATGCGTTGGGGAATCGAAACGTCCTTCCGGGAATTGAAATATGCCATTGGCCTGAGCTCTTTCCACGCCAAAAAGGTGGAGTCTATCCAGCAGGAAATCTTTGCCCGGCTGCTTCTTTATAACTTCTGCGAAATCATCACGACCCATGTGGTGATTCAGCAAAAAGATACAAAGCACTCATACCAAGTGAACTACACGCTGGCAATCCACATCTGTCGGCATTTTCTCAGATTCCATACGGATCGATCTCCACCTGGAGTTGAGATGCTGAT
>NZ_AFGF01000147.1 GCF_000219125.1 Acetonema longum DSM 6540 | reverse complement strand
AATAGTTCGTAAAGATATGCAGGTACCATTCAGAATTTGTCAAAATATAAAGTATGGCTAATCTGTGATGCTTGTCTGTAAGACGATGTTGATATTCAACAGTAGGTACATCCTACCCTATGGCAGACTCGTAAAGGACGGTGGAGTAATGCGAAAGTCTATTCGGGTAATGTATGCAATTGTATTCATGTTATTATTAGAGGGGGCGAACTATTACGTCCGAGGATCTTTTGATATTCCCACGGATAACCATCTGATTTGGTTTCAGGCTGGATTTTTATCTTTAATTATTGGCTCTTTTCTCACTGAGCACTTTCAGACCAAGCCAACGGATGCCATTGCCTCCTCGGCTTCTTTATTCTTTACAACTTTTACGCTGCAGGAGCCTCCATTCATATGGGCTTGGACGGTCTTGAAGTTACTATGTGCTTTTGTCTTTTTGCTTTGTATTGTGTTAATGTCAATCGAAAAGAGTACTTACGAGATTACTCCACGCATCCGAACAATAGGTCGCGCTGCATATATCTTAGTGAAAGAGCTTGGTAGCGCTAAAATACTCTGTACGTATGCGTTTGTTTTTGGCGTTTTATCATTCGTTGAACAAGATAAGCAAGCCTGGCTTCTTGTTATTTGGATTATTCTTGCTCTCTCTGTGCTGTCAAAACCCCATCAAATAATTAAAAATCTATTTAGCCTCTGGCGAACTAATATACCCGCTCCTGAATATTGCGGCATAGTTACAGGATTTGAAGATGCTAATATAGTTGTTGTTCAGCTTAACAATGAGTTGAGCACTCTTAGCGTAATTGCGGCTTGTCCAGACCCCATATTTGATGAATCGAATGCTTTGTATCTTCTGGTATTACATACTTTTCAAGGAAACAATATGTTGATGGCCAGAACGATAATTCTTGATCATCAGGAATCGAGATGGAATGCCCAAAAATATATCTTTAAAGTTGAGCACTGTCAGGAGCAAGTGAATCATTCATATATATACAGCAGACGGTCTGACATTATTGGCTTGGTTGGAAATAATTCAGAAATCGGGAAACTTAACATTCAATTATATGTGGATGACAGGATTATTAAAAACAATGATATTGTCCAGGTTAGATACAGGGAAGGTAATATTCTTTATCAGATCGTTAACGCAATTGTAAATGAGGAAAAAATAAATCGGGATAGTCTTGGATATACCATGGCGATTGCTATCCAGGTTGGAACATGGAATACAGAACGAATGTGTTTTGAGGATTTTAATTGGGTACCTCCGATAAACACAATTGTTTTTAGAGCAGAACCATTCACTGAAATCGCAACTTGCACCAGAGCATACACTACAAATCAAATGGTGCTTGGTACGTTTAATACAGGCCACCCAATCCTAGTAAATAAATCTGAGTTAGTTACTCATAATACTGCAATCCTTGGTGTAACCGGGAGTGGTAAATCTTGTTTGGGCTATACGATAATTGAAGGGTTAATTGCTAGAGGAATTAAGGTCATTTGCATAGATAATTCGGGAGATTACAATAATCATGTTCGACCTATAACTGGTAATTCACGTATCATCAATGGGGTAAATGCAATTGATGCATTCTTAGCTTCTACTGATGTATTTGTTGTTGCAACAGCCACAAACGTACATTCTGCACTTGAAATAACAAGAAGGACTTATGAATGGGCACAGCAACAATATAATCCTGCCCAAATCGCAATTGAGCCCAAAGTATGCATATTTATGGAAGAGGCTCATTCTCTTATCCCTGAATGGAATAGTGCTGTTAATCCAGGAGATAGAGACTTAGTTAATCAAATTAGTAAATATATTATGCAGGGGCGAAAATTTGGTTGCGGAGTAATAATTGTTACTCAACGAACAGCAAATGTTACGAAGAGTGTCTTATCTCAATGCAATACCATCATTTCTTTCCAAGCTTTTGACAAAACAAGCAATGATTTTTTGAGTAGTTTTATGGAAGAAGACTATGTTGAAAACATATGTCGTCTAAATAATGGTCATGCCATTATCGCCGGGAAGGCGTTAATTTCAGGGAGACCCGTAGCCATTCAATCAATACGAAGGGCATAACAAGTATATGAAGAGTAAAACATCCCCTGGTTTGCACAAACTCATGCTGTGATTTCTTTACCTTTCCATGCTTATCGTAGAAGACGAT
>NZ_AFGF01000146.1 GCF_000219125.1 Acetonema longum DSM 6540 | reverse complement strand
GTCGAGTAGCAAGAGCGTCTCGCGACACCCAAGCCCTCACAGATCCGTGCAGGCGCAATTAACGCACACGGCTCTTCATCTTGAGATTTGCTGACGATTAGCCGCAAAAATACTTACTCGAACGCTTGGCCGCGCTAGCGGAAATATCTTAAGTAAGTCATTGAATCCTTCCCATGTGTAGCTGCGTTTCTGACTTCTGCGATTCAACCATTTGAAGAGTGCGTGGATCGT
>NZ_AFGF01000145.1 GCF_000219125.1 Acetonema longum DSM 6540 | reverse complement strand
GAACAAGACGCCGACGGCCTGACCAAGATCACTACCGACACCTATCAGTACCAGAAACTAGACGCCGCAGCCGGCAGCGAACTCTCCGGCAGCACCCTCGTCATCAAAGCCGGAGACGACGTAACCATCCAGGCCTCCAGCGCCGCAGCCGACCAAGATATCACCATCAGCGGCGACAACGTCACCATCCAGGCGGCGGAGGAAAACAGCTCGAATGAATACAGGGAATCCGTCAAAAAAACCGGCTTCTCCCTCTCCTTTGACGGCGGCTTGAACGTA
>NZ_AFGF01000144.1 GCF_000219125.1 Acetonema longum DSM 6540 | reverse complement strand
TACTCTGGGATTATAGCGGAATATTGCCGTGTTTCTTCGCCGGCCGGTTTTCGCGCTTGCTGGCCAGCATGTTCAATGCGGTTATGATGCGGGGACGGGTTTCCTGCGGTTCGATAACGATATCCACAAAGCCGCGTTCCGCTGCTTTGTAAGGAGTGGCGAATTCAGCCACATATTCGTCAGTCTTAGCCTTAGCGTCCGGATCGCCCTTGAAGATAATATTAGCAGCGCCGGCAGGTCCCATAACCGCGATCTCAGAGGTCGGCCAGGCCATAACCTGATCCGCGCCCAGGTCTTGGGAGCACATGGCCAGATAGGATCCGCCATAGGCTTTACGGGTAATAACCGTAATTTTGGGAACTGTGGCTTCCGAATAAGCATACAGCATTTTCGCACCGTGACGGATAATACCGCTGTGTTCCTGACCTACGCCAGGCAGGAAGCCAGGGACGTCGACCAGATTTACCAGAGGAATATTGAAAGCATCGCAGAAGCGAATGAAGCGAGCAGATTTGTCGGAAGCATTTACGTCCAGGCAACCGGCCATAACGGACGGCTGGTTGGCGATAATGCCGACGGTCTGACCGTCAAAGCGGGCAAAGCAGGTGATGATATTCTGAGCATAATGCTCATGAACTTCATAGAACTCACCCTTGTCAACAATATGACGGATAACGTCCTTCATGTTATACGGCATGTTGGGATTGTCCGGCATCAGAGTGACTAATTCCTGGTCCATACGGTTGGGATCGTCGCCGGCTTCATAAACCGGAGCTTCTTCCATGTTGTTGGAAGGCAGGAAGCTTAACAGTCTGCGGATCTGCTGAATGCAGTCCGCTTCGCTCTCGGCAGCGAAATGAGCCACACCGGAAACGGTGTTATGAGCCATAGCGCCACCCAGATCTTCGGCGGTTACTTCTTCGGCGGTAACCGATTTGATAACCTGAGGTCCGGTAATAAACATCTGGCTGGTTTTCTTCACCATGTAGATAAAGTCAGTCAGAGCCGGGGAATACACAGCGCCGCCGGCGCAGGGTCCCATGATGACTGAAATCTGGGGAATTACGCCTGAAGCCAGGGTGTTGTTCAGGAAGATCTTTCCATATCCTGACAGGGCGTCTACTGCTTCTTGAATACGAGCGCCGCCGGAATCGTTAATGCCGATCAGAGGAGCACCCATTTTCAGAGCCAGTTGCTGAACTTTCACAATTTTAGCGGCGTGCATTTCCCCCAAAGAGCCGCCTTCTACCGTGAAGTCCTGAGCGAAGACGTAGACCAGGCGACCGTCAACGGTGCCATAGCCGGTAACAACGCCTTCACCCGGCAGTTCTTTGGTTTCCATGCCAAAATTAGTGCAGCGATGACGAACAAACTGATCAAGCTCTACAAAGGTACCTGCATCCAGAAGCTGCGCCACCCGCTCACGGGCAGTCATTTTGCCGGAAGCATGCTGCTTCTCAATGCGCTTTTCGCCGCCGCCTAATTTGATCTTGGCCAAGCGTTTTCTTAAATCTTGGATCTTTTCTTGGACTGTAGCCATTAGTACACCTCCATCAATATCGAGGGGTGAGACCGTTTCGTCTCCGAATTAAAGATTGGCTGGAAGTCTGTTGCTAAACTCATCTGCGTCCTCGAATCCGGGACCGTTCAAAAAGGCCCAGATGCTAGGTAAGAGCAACGCCTGCGTTGCCGTACTAGTGAAGAATTCAGGTGACTTTTCGGCTTATGAGAGATCATCCACTACTGCCTATCTTTCGAAAAGTCACAAATTCTGATACAGCGCGACGAGGAAGCGCGTGAGACTGTACGTTTGGAGGGTACATCGAACGCGCTCCCGCAGGAGCAACGACGCAGATGGGCCTTTTTCAACGGCCCCCTATTAGTGTTGGCAAAGTTCGACGAGGATACCCCCGGTAGCTTTCGGATGCAGGAAGGCGATTTTCGCGCCGCCAGCGCCGTAGCGCGGAGTCTTGTCGATCATGGCAATGCCTTTGGCGTTCATTTCAGCGATAGCAGCCTCGATGTCATCCACAGCCAGGGCCACGTGCTGAATGCCGTTGCGGTCATTATTGCCGGCAATATACTTGGCAATAGGACCGTCGTCTGTAGTAGACTCCAGGAATTCCAGTTCAGCATCGCCACAGGGGAAGAAGCTGACCTTTACTTTTTGCTCTTCTACCACTTCATCCTGGGGTTTGTGAGTCATGCCCAGTTTTGTGAAAATTTCTTTAGTGGCAGCGAGATCTTTCACAGCAATGCCAATGTGGTCAATATGAAGAATCTTAAAACCCATTTGTACATACCCCCTTTATATTTTTTACCTATTTTTGTATAAAATCGCTTTATTGAATAAAGCGACTTTCTCCCTATTTCATCAAATCCCGCAGAATTTTTTCCACTACCTCATACGGATCTTTCTCCCGGTGTTCCACGGTTTTGACCAAGGCGTCAAACTGGCCGTCCGCATTCGTCCTATTCAGAATCTGACGGCTGACTGCCTCTTGAAGGAGCGCCAGCATTTCATTTCTGGTACGCTGAGTACGGCGTTTTTCCAATTCACCGGACTGGTTCACAAAGGCAATGTGTTCGCTAATGGTCGCAACCAATTCACGGATACCTTCGCTCTGACTGGCCACTGTGCGCTTAATCGGCGGACGCCAGCCGGTACGTTCCTGGCTCAGATCCAGCATGGCCTCCAGTTCGATGTTCAGACGGTCGGCGCCGTCCCGGTCGGCTTTATTGATGGCGAATACGTCACCGATCTCAAGAATGCCGGCTTTGATAGCCTGAATATCGTCACCCAAGCCAGGGACCATCACTACAATCGTAGTATCGGCCATTTTGACAATATCTACTTCCGATTGGCCTACGCCAACCGTTTCAATAAAGATGACATCTTTGCCAAAAGCATCAAGGATCTTCACTGCTTCCGATGTTTTACGGGAAAGTCCGCCCAGGCTGCCCCGGGTTCCCATACTGCGGATAAACACCCCTTCATCCAGGGTCAAATCATTCATCCGGATCCGGTCTCCCAAAATAGCGCCGCCTGAAAAGGGACTGGTAGGGTCAATAGCAATAATGCCCACCGTTTTGCCCATATTTCTATATTCCTTGGCTAATTTATCGGTAAGAGTGCTTTTCCCTGCCCCCGGAGGTCCGGTAATACCGATGACATGCGCTCTGCCGGTATGAGCATATAATTGCCGCATCACTTCGACAGCTTCATCGTATTCGTTTTCGACAGTGGTAATGGCACGGGCCAGAGCCACACGAGATCCTTTAAGCAATTCTTCGACGATTTGCAATTAGAGTGCACCACCTTAGGCAGCATTCGCAAAATACTTTTTGGCAGGCTAGGCAGCCGGGATGTCCCGGCTGCCAACCACCCGCCTCAAATTACTTCACGTTCGCTTTAATGTAATCGACGATCGAATTGGTCGGGGTTCCGGGTGTAAACACCTCGGAAACACCAGCGGCCTTCAGGCCAGGGATGTCAGCGTCGGGAATAACGCCGCCGCCGATGATCAATTTGCCGGCAGCTCCCTTTTCTTTCAGAAGAGTAACCACTTTCGGGAACAGGGTATTGTGAGCACCGGACAAGAGGCTCATAGCCACTACATCCACGTCTTCCTGCAGAGCCGCTTCAGCGATTTGCTCCGGAGTCAGGCGGATACCGGTGTAAACTACTTCAAAGCCGGCGTCACGAAGAGCGCGGGCTACAACTTTAGCGCCGCGGTCATGACCGTCCAGACCAGGTTTGGCAACTAATACTCTAATACGTTTTTCCATCGTTGTCCCTCCTACCTCTCGCTTATAACGTAGTGTGCGCTTCGTACAGTCCGAAGACTTTGCGCATCACGCCGCAAATTTCGCCTAGGGTTGCATATACGCGAACCGCATCCAGGATAAACGGCATCAGGTTGGCATGCTCGTCTTTGCAAGCGGTTTCCAAAGCGGCCAGTTTAGCCTGAACAGCGGCATTATCCCGCTCGGCTTTGAGTTTAGCCAGTTTCTGTTTCTGGAAATCGCCAACAGAAGAATCTACACGCAGCAGGCCTTCCGGAGCTTTCTCCTTGATCTGGAACTGGTTGACACCAACAATGACCCGTTTCTTGGTTTCCACGTCCATTTGCCATTTATAGGCGCTGTCCTGGATTTCTTTTTGGATATAGCCTTTTTCAATGGCGACAACAGCGCCGCCCAGGTCGTCAATCTTTTTAATGTAATCCCAGCACTCTTTTTCGATTTGATCGGTCAGAGCTTCTACATAATAGGAGCCGCCGAGAGGATCGACTACGTCGGCCAGACCGCTTTCATAAGCAACAATTTGCTGAGTTCTAAGAGCAATGCGCACGGAATCTTCGGTAGGCAGAGCCAGAGCTTCGTCTTTGGAGTTGGTATGAAGGGACTGGGTGCCGCCCAGAACGGCTGCTGCTGTTTGCAGAGCGACGCGGACAATGTTGTTGTCAGGCTGCTGAGCGGTCAGCATGGAGCCGGCAGTTTGGGTGTGAACCCGCAGCATCCAGGATTTGGGGTTGGTGGCGCCAAAGCGCTCTTTCATGACTTTGGACCATACACGACGGGAAGCGCGGAATTTAGCCACTTCTTCAAGCACGTTGTTGTGAGCGTTCCAGAAGAAGGACAGGCGTCCGGCAAAGTCGTCTACGTTCAGGCCGGCTTTGATAGCGGCGTCAACATAAGCGATACCGTCAGCAATGGTGAATGCGATCTCCTGGGAAGCAGTAGAACCTGCCTCACGGATATGATAGCCGGAAATGGAGATGGTGTTCCAGTTCGGCACATTTTTGGAGCAATATTCGAAGATATTAGTGATTAAACGCATCGAAGGTTTGGGAGGGAAGATATAAGTGCCGCGGGCGGCATACTCTTTCAAAATATCGTTTTGGATAGTACCGTTCAGTTTGTCGGGAGTCACGCCTTGCTTTTCAGCCACAGCGATGTACATAGCCAACAGAACCGAAGCCGGAGCGTTGATGGTCATGGAAGTAGACACTTTGCCCAAGTCGATCTGGTCAAACAGGATTTCCATATCGCGCAGGGAGTCAATGGCCACGCCAACCTTGCCGACTTCACCTTCGGAAATGGGATCATCGGAGTCATAGCCGATCTGTGTGGGCAGGTCGAATGCGCAGGACAGTCCCGTGCCGCCGGACTCTAACAGGTAACGATACCGTTTGTTGGATTCTTCGGCAGTGGAGAAGCCAGCATACATACGCATGGTCCAGAAACGGCCCCGATACATGGTGGGCTGAACGCCACGGGTAAAGGGGTATTCACCCGGGAAACCAAGTTTGGCTTCGTAGTCGAAGTCACCCAGATCCAGCGGAGTATACAGTCTGTTGTGCGCCAGATTTACGCGCTCGGGTCTTTTGGCAAGCGATTTTTCCACTTTGGCGGTGTACGCTTCCATTTTGGCTTTCAATGATTCATTAGCCATTCTCAAATCCTCCTTGTCATACTCTCTATATTATTTACTCTTCATGGAGCCGGTTTCTAAGAACCGGACATGCCAGGAGAGGGCCTCGCTCAGGATATGCGGCGTATGCGCATTCTTGGTCGCTTTAATGGCCCGGTCCAGGTAATCCTGAAGCATGGGTTGATAGTCCGGATGAGCGCATTTATCAATAATAACCTGGGCGCGCTCCTTCGGGCTAAGTCCGCGGACGTCGGCGACGCCGCGCTCGGTGACGAATACGTCAACATCATGTTCGGTATGGTCAAAGTGCGAGCACATCGGTACAATCGAGGAAATATCACCGTTTTTGGCAATAGAGTTGGTAAAGAAGAAGGTCAGATAGCCGTTACGGGCAAAGTCGCCGGAACCGCCGATGCCGTTCATCATCTTGCTGCCCATGATATGGGTGGAGTTCACATGGCCAAAGATGTCAAACTCAATGGCCGTGTTCATAGCAATGATCCCAAGCCGGCGAGCCGTCTCAGGGCTGTTGGCGATTTCTTGCGGACGCAGCAGGATCTTCTTGCGATATTCGCCAATGCCGGCGTAAAAGCGTTTCAGTCCGTCCGGCGACGGAGTCAGGGATGTGCCAGAGGCAAAATCCAGTTTGCCGGCGTCGATCAGGTCGAACATGCCGTCTTGAATTACCTCGGTGAAAACACTCAGGTTCTGGAAAGGCGAGTCTACCAGACCGCAGACCACCGCATTAGCCACGGAACCCACGCCAGACTGCAGCGGCAGCAGATTTTTCGGCATCCGGCCTTGTTTGATTTCATTGTTGAGGAAGTCAATCAGATGACCGCTCATCGCCTTGGCGTCGTCATCAATCGCCGCCAGGGGACGAACCGCGTCCGGAATATCGCAGGGCACAATGTATGTAATCTTATCAGGGCCACAAGGAATATACGGAGTACCGATCCGGTCATTCGCCTTTACAATCGGAACCGGCTGACGATTGGGCGGATCCAGCGGAATATATACGTCATGCATGCCTTCGAGTTCCATCGGTTGGCTGGTATTAATCTCGACAATGACGATATCGGCGCTTTGGACAAAAGAAGCCGAGTTCCCCAAAGAGGTTGTCGGGATAATATGCCCTTCTTCCGTGATGGCGCAGGCTTCGACAATGGCCACATCCACTTTGCCGCCCAGGAAACCGTAACGGGACATTTGGGCCACATGGCTTAAATGCAGGTCTACGTACTGAATGGCGCCGCTGTTGATGCCTTTGCGGATAGCGTCATTGGTCTGGTACGGCAAACGTTTTTGAATGCCGCCGACTTCCGCCAGAGCCCCATCTAATTCTTTACCAACGGAAGCGCCGGTCCATAAATTAATTTGAAATTTTTCTTTTTTGATACGTTCCGCCAGAGCCAGAGGCACTGCTTTCGGATAGCCCGCCGGAGTAAAGCCGCTGGTCCCGATGTTCATGCCGGGCTTGATAGCGGCGGCGGCTTCTTCTGCGCTGACAATTTTCGAGCGCAGAGCCACGTTGCGTACGCGGTCAGTAATGTTAATCATGTCCATGTCCTCCCTGTTTTGTTTATAGGATTGTTAAAAACCGCATGATCAATACATGGATACACGCAAAAAAGCTATGACTCATTCTGCGTCGTCACATGAGGCCATGTTGGCGCAAAACAAACCATAGCACAAGCTTAATTTTGCCCTTGATCGTAAGATCGAAAGGCCATAAGCTTAGTAGCGGTTTAGACGCACTTCCAGTTCGGCCCCTCGACCTCGCTGTCCGTACCGAATTGATTTGAAAAATCTCATCACACACTATTTTAAGAATATTTATTCTACATCTATCGGCAAATTCCTGCTTACATTTCGGCATTACGTGAAAAGTTTATTTTTTATCTTTTTTTGTCGAAATAAAAGCTTGTTTCGTCAGCATTGTTAAAGATTATGTCCCGTCGCTTATCCGGCACTGTGTATTTTTTCACTTTCATCTTCATCGGTATGATTTCTATTCTACAGAAAAGGTCAATTCCCTCTTTTCTTATCTTCAAAAGCATATAGCAAATAGTAAAATGCCAAGAAATAAACTTTTCTTTCAGAGAAATACAATAATTCACAAAACAGGAGGACTTTTCATCACTAACTAAGAAAACAATACTACGGAATTAGAAAATGTTGGTTCTTTATGTAGATAGTAGCATTATTTTCCACTATTTCGGAATGTCCGTTCGCTTTTTGTAATAAATCCCTGCATGCCGTTTTGAATTATCTCGGTCGTTAGCTCAAACATGTTCCCTTTTTAGTTTCTCAATGGCTAATGCGGTATACAAAGACACTAAGGGGTGATATAGAGTATGGATTTTTTTACCGCATCTATATTAGGCACGATAATCGGGACGATTTTAATGATCCTCATTTATACTTATCTTTACGTGGTATATCGTGAGCGCTATATTGGTCACTGGTTATTAGGCTGGCTCATTCTTTTTTTACGCGGTGTTTTTTTAGATAGCGGGATATTCGATTGGACGAATTCCGTAACAGGGTTTACCTGCTTTCAGGTATTAATAATTATGGCTATTTTAATATATGTGTGGGGCATTTATATCTTTATTGGCAAACCCATAAAGATATGGTGGATATATGCCGCTTTAGGCACTTCAGTGCTGAGCTTTATATTTACAATAATGGATTTGCCGATTACTTACAAACTTTTCCCCCCTGCTTGGTTCGGCGGCATCACAGCTATATGGTTAGGTATAATTTTTATGCGTCATTTAAAGGTGAGCAAAGTGAGCAAACAAATCCTCGCATTTGCCTATACCTTATGGGGGATGCACTCTCTGGATATGCCTTTTTTTATTGATGTATCATGGTTCGTCCCATGGGGTTATCTGATTGATTGTATCCTGAGGCTTATTGTTGCGCTATGTACATTGGTGGTGTATTTCGAGAACATCAGATTGGATTTGGTGCAAAAAGAAGCTCAATATCGATTATTGGCTGAAAATGCCATCGATATAATCTACCGTTATCGAGTGTCGCCTGAAGCTTATTTTGAATACATCAGTCCATCAGTTTTGGCGGTTACAGGATATACCCCTGAGGAATATTATTCCGACCCTCGGCTCATGTTGCATTTGACCCATCCCGATGACGTATCGCAGCTTTGCAATTTTCTCCAAAACCCTTCTTGTTCCCGTTCTTTTCCGCTTGCCTTCCGCTTAACACGAAAAGACCAAAGCACCATTTGGGTCGAACAAACAGGAGTCCCTTTTTACGCCGAAGATGGTACAATGTTGGCTTTGGAAGGCATTATCCGCGATATCACTTTTAGAAAAAAGATGGAATATATCGCTTCCCGGGCGGACCGAATGAATACTGTGGGCGAAATGGCGGCCAGCGTTGCCCATGAGATACGCAACCCCTTGACTACGGTACGTGGCTATTTGCAATTATTGCTAAGTAAAAAAGAATTTGACCGTTACCGCGACAATTTTGAACTAATGATCGATGAGTTAGATCGAACCAATACCATTATCCGGGAGTATCTGTGTCTGGCCAAAGATAAACGGGCTGATTTGAAAATCTGCAGCTTGAATAAGATTATCGAATCATTATTCCCCCTTATCCAAGCCGATGCCGTCGCTTCCAAAATAGCCGTCAGTCTCGATCTTTCCGAAATACCCGAATTACAACTGGATGAAAATGAAATTCGTCAACTGCTGCTGAATCTGGTCCGCAATGGGTTGGAAGCCATGCCATCAGGCGGCTGCCTCAATATCCGGACATTTTGGGACAACGATAAAGCTGTGTTGTCGGTCAGTGACCACGGCCCCGGTATGCCTGAATATATCTTCAACAATTTAGGCACGCCTTTTTTAACGACCAAGGACAACGGAACCGGGCTGGGACTGCCTATGTGTTATAGAATTGCTAATAGGCATCAGGCTGATATTGATGTTAAAACAAGTGAGAGCGGCACTACATTTTATATTCGATTTAATCATCCTCTCGCCTCAAATTAACATCTCCGTGCATTGGAGAGAAAATACTGAATGAACCCCTTTCCTTAAACCAGTAAGGAAAGGGATTTTTCATGCCTACTGATCTGCCAAAAATCTACATTTATTTTGCAAATTCTACATCCGTTGATAGGAACTATACAATGTTTGAACGTATCTCCCTGGTAACAGGAGGTGCATATCTATGAAAACTTAGTGCTAGCTTTGGTAACTTCCACATTATTTTAAAAGGAGCGATACTATTTATGAATGGCAATTTGCAAACAGTACCCGGTTATCAAATGGAACGTAGACCATTAACAGTCGAGGTGGCAAAAACTCCTGAAGAAAAAGCGGAAATCTATCATTTTCGCTATCGCACTTACGTAGAAGAAATGTCCCGCCAGTTAAAGCCTTCGATTCAAAGCAAGGAGCTTCTATTCGATGCAATGGACGAATGGGGTCTTTTGCTATACGCTAAAACGGATTCGGAAATTATTGGGTCAATCAGGATAAACATTGGTTTGCCGGAAGAATTCCCCGAAGAATTGGTAAAAGTACTTTCATTAGACAGATTTCAAAAATTTTACGAAGGAAAGAAGGCTCAAAGGTTTGCCCTTATCACCAAATTGATGGTGGCGCCGCTTTATCGAAATTCACAAATATTATACTTTTTATTATCGAAATGTTACGAACTTTCCTGCGGATTTCAAGTGCAGTTTATTTTTGGCGGCTGCAACTTTTATCTACTCCGGCTTTATGAAGAAATAGGACTGCGACGTATTGGCAGGAATTTTTTAGACCCGGGGTATGGTTTAATAGCACCACTTGTCTATTTGGTTGATGATATGAACCATATGCGAAATGTACGTTCTCCGATATTCCGTATAGCCCGGAAAAGGAAAGACTGCGCCAGCCAGGAGGTTACCGACTGGTTTTTCAACGAATTTCCTGAAGACTCCAGCGTAGTAAACAGTCAATTGATTACGGAAAAAGAGTTATGGACGGTGCTGTACAACCGCTTAGGGAACCCTCCCGAAAAAATCATACCTGTATTGCAGGGATTGCCTGAAGCAGCCGCCCAAAAATTCCTGCACAGCTGCAGCCTCATTGCCCGGTGCTATCCGGGTGACCGCATCACCACCAGCGGCGATCCCAGCAATGAACTCAACATTCTGCTTTCCGGCACAGTGCAAATATCCGGTCCCGACAGCACAAATACCGTTCTGCCCGGGCAGCATTTTGGCGAAATAGGGTTAATTGAGCATCCCGCCCATACCCAAAATGCCGTTTCGACTACGGAAGCAGAAATACTAGTCTTATCCCAGTTGGCTTTCCCAAAATTCCAGCGTCGCTACCCGGATATCGCCAATAGGGTTCTGCATAACCTGTCAATTCTCACTGCCGGATCAACAAGGAGGGTTCAACCATGAAGCCAGAGATCGATTTACTGCTTGTAAACAGCATGGCGCCCCGTCAGCGGATTGCTTCGGATGCGGCACTGGAAAATAGCCTGGCGATTTTGCGTACCTACCTGGAAGATAAGGCATACCGGGTGGAAGTCATGGATGAACAGAGAATCAGCGGACCGGAAGCAGGTGTGCCGGCCTGGTGCCTGAAACTGCTGCGACTGTTAGTCCGGCTGCAGATGGCGACATACCGGAAAGAATTCAAGTATATCTTCCTGATCCTTATGCTGTCGACCTGGCCGGTGCAGGCCTTATCACTGTATTACCGAACCCGGCATATAAACGGCAAAATCAACGACATCATCCGCACTATACGGAATAACCGAATCTCGCTGCTAGGAATCAAATTATGGTACGGCGATTCCTTCCGCTGGAGCAAACTGCTGGCCGCCAAAGTCAGGGAGGCTTGCCCCGAGGTTATCATTGTCGCCGGCGGACCTCAGGTAAAAGTATACGGGGAACATGTCTTCCATGAAACAAAATTCGATGTAGCCATTCTGGGCCCCGGTGAAGAGGTGCTGGAGAAGATGATTGCATTGCAGCGGCAAACCTTCTCCCGGACAGACTTCTTCACCCAGTTTGAACGTGAAATCAGCCGGTCACGGTTAGTGCAAACCGGGATTTACAATCCCGCTGGTCTGCCAGCACAGAATCAATCGCTTACTATCCCCCGTTATCGCCCGGAGGACATGCGGGATAAACTCTTATTTCACACCCTGGTAGACGGTATGGGCTGCAGTTGGAACCGCTGCAACTTCTGCTCCCATACCAGACAGGCCTCAGCCTACCAGCCCCGGCCGGTGCCGGAAATCATCCGGGAGTTTCAGGCTATGAGCCGGCAGGGTATCTCCTTCTTCCGTTTCAGCAGTTCCGAAACGCCGCCCGCGCATGGCAAAAAGATCGCCCAGGCTATCTTGGAGCATGATCTAACGGTGAATTACTCGATGTTTGTGCGGCCGGTAAGGGTAACCCCGGCTATTTACGACGCCTATTGCCTGATGATCCAATCCGGACTGCGGGCGGTATTCATGGGCGGTGAAACCGGCCATGACTTGATCAATGAAACGGTGATGAACAAAGGAGTTCGGAAAAAGGAGATCGTGGATACCATCAACTGCATTAAACTGGCTGCCGCGGCGGTAGGCAAGAATTGCCGCATCGGCCTGTCTCTGATTTATCCTACGCCGGTAGTGGCTGATGTTACCTTGCAGGATGTTTACGAGGCGGATATCCGCTTGATTCAGGAAACACTGCCTGATACGGTCATTGTCAATCCCCCGGGTGTCTTCCCCCACACCGCATGGATGGAAAATGCCGGCCAATTCGGTTTTGCCATCACTCCGGATTTTGTTTTCGAGCTGATGCAGTATGAATATTCCATTTATAAGCCGGTTGAATTTTGGGGACAGTTGGGATTCTCACTGCAAGGGAAAAGTACTCCCGACCTCATTAAAGAAACAGGCAAGCTGAGAAATGCAATAGCTGAGATGGGCATTCCCACGGATATTTCCGATGAGTACCTGATGATGACCGAAGCCATCGGCTATACGGCCAAAGTCGATTTGCTGCGTTTCAAACGTGACTCCCTGCAGGATATCATGTCCGGCAGCAGCCGTTACATGCGGGAAGTCATAGCCAGAATCAACATTCAAAGCCGTCAGATGGCCGACGGCAGCCTAAAAAGCCCGGGCAGCGGCACCGCCGCATCCCTCCAATCATTCTTCCCGCATAACTCATAATGCCTAACTAAACAATGCCGGCGCCGTTTTCAATCCGTTCCAAGGACACCTCCGATGCGAAAACGGCGCCGGCGCAATTAAAAATGGAAGTATTTACCGCGGGAGAAGCCCGCTGTTTGTCACATTTCTGTCATAATCCCATGCTATTTTATTTACATAATTATCGACATACATATTATCTATTCCCTGTAGTATAATGGTAATATGATGGTAAATTTTTTTTTGCAAGGAGGCTATCCTATTGAAAAAAACTGTAATTGCCCTGGCGGCTCTCCTCACGCTGAATGCGAGCGCCGGTTTCGCAGCGCCGATTAATGACCTGTATCAAAATGAAACTGCCGTGGGACTCAGCACCGATGCTGTCTACCTGGAGCATCGCTTCACAGAAAAATTCACTCTGGGATTGCAATCTGTTGACCGAGACTATGGTGATGACATGGATGATATTTATGGCCAATTTCATTTTAGCGACAATCTTCGGGGCATCATCGGCCACCGCAGTTTCTATTCAGAGTCGGACATGTATCTGGGGGTCGCTGTAAACGGCCACCTCTCGTCTGAATGGGACGGGTACGGCTCTTTGATCGCCAGCAGCGATTACAAAGAGCTGCAGGTAGGTGGCAACATGAAGCTGGACCGCAACCTGGACCTGAACGTCCACTATTACTCCTTTATGCCGGATCACGGCGACAGTGAAAGCGGTCTGGGCGTAGGTGTCACTTATAAGTTTTAGCATCGCCCAAAACACCTCTCGCGTAATTCAGATTGTCGACAAAGCCCACTTTCAAGCCGCAAGGCAAGGAAGTGGGCTTCAATTTCTTATTCATACCGCAAAGCGTCGATCGGATCCAGCAGAGCCGCCTGGCGGGCGGGATAAATCCCGAAAAACAGGCCGATGATGACTGAAACGCCAAAGGCCCCCAGGATGGCCAGCGAGGAAATAACCGTACTCCATCCGGCTATAAGCGATACGACGCGGGCACCGGCTATCCCCAGCAAAATACCGATGCAGCCGCCGGTGACACTGATGACCGTCGCTTCGACAATAAATTGGGTAAGAATATTGTTAAAGGTAGCGCCCAATGCTTTTCTGATGCCGATTTCCCGCGTCCGCTCAGTCACCGACACCAGCATGATATTCATGATCCCAATGCCGCCGACCAGAAGAGAAATAGCGGCTACCGCCCCCAAAAACAGCGTAATCGTGCCGGTAGTCTCCTGCATGGTCGCCATCAGGGCGGTCAGATTGCGCACCGTGAAGTCATTTTCTACGTTTGGCGCCAGGCGGTGACGCGTCCTGAGCAAAGAGGTGACATTCTCTTGAACCTGATCGATGATTTTTTCATTTTCCACCTGGATGCTGATACTATTCACATAAGTGATCCCCAGAAGCCGGTCCTGAGCGGTGGCCAGGGGGATAATGATCATGTCGTCCTGATCATGCCCCATGGATGACTGCCCTTTGCTGGCGAGGATCCCGATTACGCGAAACGGCGCCTGGCCAATACGAATAGTCTTGCCCAACGGGCTGACGTTGCCGAACAGGTTGCTGGCTACGGTCTGTCCGAGTACCGCTACCCGGTTGCGGGTGGCGTCGTCACTGCTGCTGAAAAAGGTACCGGCAGCCACGGCAAAATCACGGATCGGCAAAAATTCCGGCGTGGTACCCTGAACACTGGTATTCCAATTTTGGTTGCCATAGATGACCTGAAAGGTTCTGCTGACAGCAGGCGCTGCATAGTTGATCCCGGCGATCTCCCGGGAAATAGCCTGGGCATCCCGGCGGGTCAGTGTAATATTGGACCCGGCTGCCAGGCGCACCCCGCCGGACGGCGAATTGGACCCGGGCATAACAATCAGCAGATTGCTTCCCAGGCTGGCAATGGAGCTCTGCACTCTTTGCTGTACGCCCAGGCCAATGGAAACCATGGCAATAACGGCGCCAACGCCGATGATAATCCCCAGCATCGTCAGGGCGGAACGGAGCTTGTTCGCCCGCAGTCCTTCCAGCGCAATCAGAACACTTTCCCAGAACATCTCCTCACCCCCTGTTGAATCTCATCCGGCCTCATACTTCCGTCCCGTGCCGGGAAGACCCGGCTGGCATCGGCGGCAGTATCAAAGCGAACGCAATAAGTCATGATTTTCCCTCCTGGCTTTTATAGGGGAGGCGGCGGTCCCTGACGCTGAGCGTTTGCAGTCGGCGCCTTGGCCGCAGGAAGCACGACCTGATCGCCTTCATTGAGTCCGCTGAGGATTTCCGTCTGCTCGTCATTGCTCAATCCGATTTGGACCGGTTGGTTCTGCAGTTGGCCGTTGACCATCACTTGCACATACTTTTGCCCTTTTTCTTCCTTGATGGCCGACAAAGGCACCACCAGCGCATTTTTGCTCTCACCAACGTGAAGCGTGACTCTGGCGGTCATCGTCGGATACAGCAGGCCCTGCGGCGAATCCACATCTACATATACATAGTAGTAAACAACATTCGACGAAGTAGTGGCATCCTTGGAAATGCGCGTTACCTCGCCGGTAAAGGTTTTGTCCGTGTAGGTATCCACAGTGAAGGAAACAGTCTGCCCTGTTTTTACCTTGCCGATATCCGTTTCATCCACCATGACCTTGACCTGCATTTGGGACATATCGGCAACGGTCATGAGCACCTGAGCCTCGGAAATCCCCTGGACCACCGTCTGGCCGGCGGGAGTAGGCTCGCCGATCACTACGCCGTCAATGGGCGCCGTAATCACATAATATCCCAGCTGGGTTACATAATTGTCGTAGTTAGCTTTGGCCACCAGGTAGTTGGTCTGATCGGAGTCCAACTGCTGCGCCGACTCGCCGCCAAGGGCTGTCAGTTTCCTGGTACGCTCGTAAATAGAAGCGTAATTGGTCACCTGGGCCTTATACTGGGCAACCTGCGCCCGAATGGCCGTATCATCAAGCACAACTAAAATTTTGGCCACTGTGCCGACTTCATACTTATCCCGGACATTTTTCAGGTGGGCGGTATAGTTATCGACCGTTTCCCGGTTCACCTGCAATTCTTGCTGATACTGCAGCACGCCGAAATAGTTTGTAGTGACGTTTTGTTTAATTTGCTGCCTGGTTGCCTCGACCGTGAGATCGGCAATGTCGAGCCCCAGTTTAGCCTGCTCGATCTGACTCTCCAATTTACCGCCGGAGTAGACCGGCAAGCTGGCCGACACTGTGCTGGCAAATTTGTCGCGGCTGTAACGGCCGTCGGCGAATTCCACCGTCGGCGAGCTATAGCGCGTGTCGCTATGGGTCAGGCTGAGGCTGAATCCTTTGCCCGCTTTTGCTTGTTTCAGCGCCCAACTGTTTTGTTCTCTCTCAGAGGCCGCGATTTTTATATCCGAATTATTTTGCAGCGCCAAGGTGATACTCTCGTCAAGCGACAGCTCAATGGGCGCGGCGAATACCGGGCGGCTGAGGGCAGATAAAACGAGAATCGGTACCAATAGCTTGGTCATGCGCCTTCCGGATGTTCTCATAGATAACCTCCTAATTAACTTACTTGTTTTCCTGTTGATCCATTCTAGTTTTTTGCTTCTCTACGCAGGAACGCCGCTCCTGCTTCGCTGGGGAGAAGGAGCGGCCCGAAACAGATCTATAACAAACAGTCTCAAATATGCTGCTTAATCGCGTTTTGCTGCGGCTGGCGCTTTGCCGCCATTTGTTCTATGACCACAAAGAGAACCGGCACCAGGAATATCCCCAGGAGCGTAGCCATAAACATGCCACCCACCACCGCGGTCCCCATGGCATTTCTGGCGCCGGCACCGGCGCCGCTGGCCAAGGCCAGTGGCAGGCAGCCGATGATAAAGGCCATTGAGGTCATCAAAATGGGCCGGAAGCGGATTTTGGCAGCTTCAATAGCGGCCGGCGCCGGCTTCATCCCTGCATCCAACCGCACCTTAGCGAATTCCACAATCAATATGGCATTTTTCGCTGCCAGACCGATCAGCATCACCAGGCCAATCTGCATATAGATGCTATTCTCCAGGTTGCGCGCATACTGGAAAAGAAAAGCGCCGAAGAGGCCGGTAGGCACGCTTAACATAACGGCAAAGGGAATGCGCCAGCTCTCGTAAAGCGCCGCCAGGCTTAAAAAGACAAACAGCAAGGCAAAGCCAAACACGATGGGAGTCCTGCCGCCGGATATTTTTTCTTCCCGGCTTTGGCCTGACCAGGAGTAGCTAAAACCGCTGGGCAGAGTCTGGGCAGCCACCTCCTCCAGGGCGGTAATCGCCTGTCCGGAGCTGTAGCCCGTGGCCGGACTGCCGTTGATCTGCACGGCCCTGCTGCCGTTGTACCTGGTAATAATCGAGGCGGCATTGACCGGCACCGCCTTGATCAAGGTGCTGAGCGGCACCATGGTGTTGGACGAGCTGCGCAGATAAAAGAAGCGGGTGGCATCAACGTCATTGCGGAACTGGGGCTCAGCTTGCATAATGACTTTGTAGGAACGACCGAAACGGTTGAAGTCATTCACCTGCGTGCCGCCGAGAAAAGCCTGTAAGGTACTGAAGACCTCGTCGAGCGAAACGCCCAGTTTTTCCACCTTTTCCCGGTCCACTTGAAATTCATATCCCGGCGTCGAAATGGAAAAGGTCGTATAAATGGTGCCAATTTCCGGCCGCTGGCGGGCTGCAGTCAGAAATCCCCTGGATATGCGGTCGATTTCCTCGTCCGTGCTGCCCGTCCGGTCTTCCAGCATCAGGGTAAACCCTCCTACCCGGCCCAAGCCGGGCAGCGCCGGCGGATTAAACGCCATGACGCTGGCCTCGGGAATGTGGCTGCTGCTTTTAAAGACGCTAAGAATTTGTTGTGATACCTGCAGTTCAGGCGTCTTTCTTTCCGCCCAGGGTTTCAGCCTGGTAAAAATAACGCCCGAGCTGGACTGGGTTCCCCCGCTCAGCGCGTCGAAGCCGGTTATGGCCATTGTATCCGCGACGCCGGGCTGGGAACGTATTTCTGCAGCCACCTTGTCGAGCACTGCCTGTGACCGGTTCAAACTGGCCGCTTCCGGCAGATTTACGGCTGTAAGGAAGTACCCTTGATCCTCGGAGGGTACAAAAGAAGAAGGAACAGCCTTGTACAAGGCGCCGGACAAAATAAGCAAAACCGCCAATAATACCACGCATAACCGCGATTTAGCTATCGCGCGGCCTACCCCGCCGCCATAACGCTCCACTGTTGCTTCAAACCAAGCGTTGAATTTGGCAAAGAACCTGGCGACGAATCCCCCGTGCGCCGACGGGTCATAGGGCTTTAAGATCGTAGCGCACAAAGCTGGCGTCAGGGACAGGGCCACCACTGCCGACAAGGCCATGGATATGGCAATGGTCAGAGCAAATTGCTTATATAGAATCCCCATGGTGCCTCCGAAAAAAGCCACCGGGATAAACACCGAGGCCAAAACAAAGGCAATGGCGACAACCGGTCCCGAAACCTCGTCCATCGCCCGGACGGTCGCCTCCCGGGGGCTGAGGCCATTGTAGCGCATGTGGTGTTCCACCGCCTCAATCACGACAATGGCGTCATCCACCACCAGCCCGATGGCCAGCACCATGGCAAACAAGGTTAAGGTATTAATGGAAAAATCCAAAACCAAAAAGGCGCCGAAGGTGCCGATCAGCGATACCGGAATCGCCAGCATCGGAATCAGGGTGGCCCGCCAGCTCTGCAAGAAAAGAAATACGACCAGCAGCACCAAGAGCAGCGCTTCCACGAAGGTCTGGCATACTTCCAGCAGGGATTCCCGCACAAACTCGGTATTGTCCACCGCAATGGTGTATTGCATATCTGCCGGGAAGCGGCTGGCGGCATTGGCCAGGACCTGTTTCACATTGCCGATCGTCTCCAGAGCGTTGGCGTCGCTGCTCAGCTGGATGGCAAAGCCCGCCGTCGGATGCCCGCTAATTTTACTGTTAAACGTATAATCCTTGCTGCCCAGTTCTACCCATGCCACATCTTTCAGCCGTATTGCCGAGCCATCCGTATTAGCCTTGATAATGATGTTCTCAAATTCGGCTGCTTCCGTGAGCCTGCCTTTGACTCTGGCGGTATATTGAAACTCCTGCTGCGGCAGCGTCGGGGCCTTGCCGATGCTGCCGGCTGCCGCTTGGATATTCTGGGTCGAAATAGCGCTGGAAATATCGCTGGCCGTAATATTAAACCGGGCCATTTTATCCGGCTGCAGCCAGATGCGCATGGCGTAATCGGAGCCAAATTCCATGACATTGCCGACCCCGCTGACCCGTTTGATATCGTCGACCAGATAAATACTGCCGTAATTTTTCAGAAAGTTGGCGTCGTAGGTGCCGTTTGGCGACCACAATGTAAAAATCAGACTCATGTCATCACTGGATTTTTTGGTGGTGACGCCGACTGTCTGCACGCTGGACGGCAAAGATGCCGTAGCCTGAGCCACCCGGTTCTGAGTTTGCACTGCGACAATATCCGCATCTTTATCAGGTTCAAACTGGACACTCAGTGAATAGGAGCCGCTGTCGGAACTGGTGGATTGCATGGATGTCATGCCTTCCACACCGTTGACCTGCTCTTCAATAATCTGAGCCACAGTTTGATTGATGACATCGGCATTGGCGCCTGTATAGGATGTACTCACGGCGACCGTGGGCGGCGAAATCTGCGGGTACTGCGCAATGGGCAGATTAAACGCAGCCACGAGGCCGGCCATGGTAATCACAATCGATAAAACGATGGCAAAAATAGGCCGCTCAATAAAAAACCTGGCCATGAAAATCCCTCCCTATTGCTCCTCCGCAGTTGCGAGATCATCCGGCGCGACCATGACTACCTGCAGGGGTGTCCCGGCCTGAACCTTGGAAAACCCTTCCACGATGACCTGATCCCCTGCAGTCAGACCTTCTTCCGCCACCCACAGGCTGCCAACCCGGGGTCCCATTTGGACCGGCCGCGATTCGGCCTTGTTGCCTGCCGCAACTACGGTTACAAAGGTCTTGCCCAATATTTGCTGCACGGCGCGCTGCGGCACCAGCAGGGCCCCCCGGCGCATTTCTCCCTCTGCCACTATCCGGGCGAACATGCCGGGAATCAGCAGCTGCTGGGGATTGTCAAACACTGCCTTCAAGGTGAGTGTGCCGGTGTCGGTGTTTAACCCCTTGTCTACCTGGGCAATCCGTCCGGCGAGCGGATACTTGGCGCCATTGCTCAGAATGAGCTTTAGGCTGCCGCCCCATTCCCGGGGTTCTGTACCACTGCTGTGCTGTGCCAGCTGCAGATATTCATTTTCGCTCATACTGAATTGAATGAAAACCGGGTTCACTGAAGAAATGGCGGCTAAGGTGGTCGATCCGGCCGTAACGTAATCGCCCACGCTCAGATCGTTCACGTCAATGCGGCCGTTGAACGGAGCTACAATCAAAGTATCGTCCAGGTCGTCCGCCGCCTGCCTAGCCTTTGCCTGATAAGCATCGACCGCAGCGGCATTCTGTTGCTCCGCTGCCAGCTGGGCATCCAGCGTCTGCTGGGCAATGCCGTTCTTGGCCGCCAGTTGTTGATATCGCAGAGTATCGCGGCGGGAGTTGTTCAATGCCGCTTCCGCCTGGGCCAAGGTCGCCCGGGCATTCAGCAGGGCGGCCTCATATTGACGGCGGTCGATCTGGAATAATGGCTGACCTTCACTGACCCTAGCGCCGCCTTCCACCATTTTGGCAACAATATTGCCGGAGACTTTGGCCTTGATCTGCACTTCATTTTTGGCCTTCACCTGACCCACATACTCATATGTAACGGGAGTGTCCTGCTGAATGACCTGCATTGCTTTTACCTCCACGGCCTGTGGAGCCTGGGCTGTTTGCCTGCTGCTGCAGCCGGAGGCCAAAAGCGCGGCTGATAAGGCGATGAGGCTTAAGTAGCGGATTGTATTGAAGTGTGAAGTACTCAATGCTATCCCTCCTGATTTGCAAATATGAATTTTACAGGCAAACCATCCTGCCTTAGGAAAAGTTCCCCTCCTGTCGATAGGACAGCAGGGGAACTTTTTACTGACATATGCCTCCCTGTTACGAAATTATCCATACATCGTATGTTTAGTATACAGAGAGATCCTTAATTTTTTCTTAAAAAACGATTGTTCTATGGAAAAAAATTCCGTTTCCGCGGTAGGGTAACCACCATGGTAGTACCTGTTCCCAGGCTGCTTTCCGCGCTGATGCTGCCGGCATGTTTCTCCACAATCCATTTGGCGATAGCCAGCCCCAAACCATTCCCCCGTTCCTTGCCGGAACGGGATTTATCGGCCCTGTAGAAACGGTCGAAAATACAGGGCAAGTCCCCGGCTGAAATACCCATGCCCGTATCCTGCACGATCATTTCGGCAGCATTATGCCTCTTATTGACCCGGACGGTTACACTGCCGCCTTCCGGGGTGTATTTGACGGCATTGTCCAATAGGATGACCAGCAATTGGGCGATCTTTTCCCTGTCCCCCATGATCTCGACCCAGTCGCCGGCTGGCAGACTCAGGGCGATATTCTTCAGCCCGGCAATCGGCTGAAACTGGGTGACTACGGTTGCCACCAGTTCCTGAAGCTGAATGGGCTGATATTCGATTTCAATTTGATTGGAATCCGACCTTGCCAAAAGCAGCAGTTTGGCAACCAGATTGCCTAACCGGGTGGTTTCCTTAATAACGGAGGCAATCCGCGCACTCTCTTCTTCGATGGTTCGATCCGGCGAATGCAGCAGCAACTCGGCCTGTGATTTGATGACGGCCAGAGGCGTTCTCATTTCATGGGAGGCATCGGCCACAAACTGTTCTTGTTTTTCCCAGGATGCATTAATGGGAATGAGCGCCTTCTCGGCCAGAAAATACCCCGCAGCCACTATAATAAGGAAAACCAGCATGGTTCCCGCCGTACTTACCAGCAGAAAAGTATGCAGCAGCCGGAGCTCCGGCTCCACATTAGCAACGGCAATAATGTCTTTTATCTGCACCAGCCGCTGACCTACCGCAATAAACGGCAGCAGTTCCCCGTCATAAGACATTTTGAAGCAGCGATAATAATGGCCTTCGTATATTTGACTCTGGGGAGAGCCACTGATTGCCTCCGCCGCCAGCTTGGCCACTTCGGCCGCATTGAGGCTGACGTTGGGATATGGGGCAGCCAAATCCCCCTCCGCATTAAAAAACAACAGCAAAATTCGCGGATCATGAGGCGGCGGCAGAGGCGGCAGCATAAAGCGAAAGGTTTTCTCATGGGTCACCGCCTCGGTCCGATACCCCACTGCTTCAGCCCGTCGCCTGATTTCCTGAGATACACTCGTAACCAGGCTCCGCATGCCGTTGTCAACATTGGCATACAACTGATTGCTGATAACCATGTACAGCAAAACATTATACACAATGAAAACCAATAGCAAAACACCGGTATTCAGGGCCGTCAATCGCCACAGAACCTTGCCGAATAAATTCCACCTGCGCCTGAATATGCCGATCATCCCTGCCCACTCGCCTTGTCTTTCAGTATGTATCCCACTCCCCTGACCGTGCGGATTAAATTGTCACAGCCAAACACGCTCTATTTTTTTGCGGAGAAAGTGTATGTATACATCCACAATCCCTAAGCCTGTTTCTGTTTCCAGGCCCCACAGCCGGTCAAATATCTGTTCTTTGGTTAAGATCCTCTCCCGGTTCAGCAGTAAAAATTCCAGCAACTCATATTCTTTGGCGGTAAGACCTAATTCTTCGCACTGAAAATAGCCGTCTTTCAGTTTGGGATCTAAGGCTATGCACCTATAGGAAAGCAGTCCCTGCGCCGTTTCCCCGCCCTTGCGCCGCAGCAGGGCCCTTACCCGCGCCAGCAATTCCGGCACCGCAAAGGGTTTGACCAAATAGTCGTCCGCCCCGGCATCCAATCCTGTCACCCGGTCCTCGACTCGATCTTTAGCGGTCAATAACAGCACGGGAACGGCATCTTCCCGGCCCCTAAGCTGTTTTAATATCTCTAAACCGCTTAGGCCGGGCAGCATGATATCGAGGATCAACAGATCATACACTGCCTGCTCGGCCAAAAAGATTCCTTCGTCGCCATTACCCGTATCATCCACATTAAAACCTTCGGCAGCGAGAACGGCAACAATCGCGTCACGCAGGAGATCCTCGTCTTCCACGACCAAAAGTTTCAAAGCCAATCACCCCAAATGGCCTGTTCGTAGTCCAGACCCTAGTAAATTGATTATATCTTAAATATATTAAAGATTTCTTAAAAGACCATTCTTAATCAAGCGTATTAGAAGGCCTCCTTTTGCGAATGCTTTATTCGCAAGCTAACTATACCAAACTTCAGTTTCAAGATAAATTATTTTTGAAGCATTCTGCTGTAATGAGTCAAAAAATACTATCAAAATTCCACAGAGTGAAAATAATGTAAAATAAAAGAAGGAGGATATTTACATTGGGAAGAATGTTTAGAAATGTAAATAATTAGATTGGTGTGAGTGATCATGGATTACGCGTTGCTATCCGCGATTGGTGCAATGGCAGGAACACTTTCGCCTATACTTGTTTATATCTATTTATATACGATATACCGCGAACGCTATATTGGCATCTGGGCGCTAGCCTGGTTTATCCTTTCTTTACGCAATATTTTTTTTGATTTTGGAATATTCCCCTGGAAGCAGCATGCATTCGGCTTTATTATATATCAATTACTATTCATTGGCTGCGGAGTAGTATTTGTATGGGGAATCTGTCTCTTCGCCAACAAGCCCACAAACAAAAACTGGCTATACAGCTCAATCGGTATTGCGTTAATAAGTATAGCAGTTATACTGTTGGATTTGCCTGGGGTCTATAAAATCTTACCGCCCGCTTGGTTTGCCAGCATAACGCTACTGTGGACAGCCGGCTTCTTTTTGCGCCGGCTGAATCTTCCGGGAGTTGGCAGACTTATCACAGGCTATGCATTTATGCTATGGGGGATACTCACGTTCATTCTTCCTTTTTCATTTGCCTTCCTTACATGGATCAACTTAGCCAGTGGTATTCTGCGCTTGGCTGTCGCTACAGGTACTTTAATTGTGCATTTTGAAAAAACAAGAGCAGATTTATTCAGTAAAGAAACTCAATACCGATTACTGGCGGAAAACGCAGTGGATGTAATTTACCGCTGCCGGCTGTCGCCCTACGTCAAGCTGGAATATATCAGTCCGGCCATTCTGGCGGTGACAGGCTACAGCCCTGATGAATGGTATGCCGACCCCAAACTGTTCATGAAGGTGGTGCACCCTGATGATTTGCCGCTGTTTAAAAATTATATTAAGGACTGCGCGAAGGCAAACAGCTTGCCATTCACGTTTCGTCTGATCCGCAAAGATCAGAACATCGTGTGGGTAGAGCAAAGGTGGGTCCTTATTCAGGATCCTCAAGGAAACAGCCTGGTTATCGAAGGCATTGTCCGCGATGTCACGGCCCGCAAGGAACTAGAGCAAATCGCCGCCCGCATGGACCGGATGAACATGGTCGGACAAATGGCGGTCAGTGTGGCCCACGAAATTCGCAATCCCCTCACCACGGTACGCGGCTACCTGCAATTGCTGGGTATGACGCGTGAGGGCCTTATGTACAAGGAGCGGTATGATCTGTTAATCGAGGAACTGGACCGGACGAATGAGATCATCAGCGAATACCTGATGCTGGCCAAAGATAAAGTGGCCAATCTCAAGCGCTGCTCCCTGAATACCATTATCCAGACACTGAGTCCATTGATACAGGCCAATGCTGCTGCCGCAAACGTATACACAAAGTTTGATCTCGGAGAAATATCATCCCTCTACTTGGATGAACATGAAATCCGCCAGTTGCTGCTCAATCTGGTGCGCAATGCGATCGAAGCTATGCCGGCCGGCGGTGAGCTCACGATCTGCACATCTTCGGAAGGAAACCAGGTCACCCTCGCGATAAGCGATCAGGGGTCCGGAATACCGTCGCATATTCTTGATAACCTGGGTATGCCGTTTCTGACCACCAAGGAAAACGGTACGGGCTTAGGGTTACCGATTTGTTACCAAATTGCTACTCGCCATCAGGCTACGATTCAGGTAAAGACGAGTGACCGGGGAACTACATTTTTTGTGTACTTTAATCAACCCCCAGCCAAGGAAAATTTCGCCTTGCCTCAGTCTTTCGGCGTAGGAAGAATCTCCCGGATCGGATGATGAAGCGTAAGTAAGGAATAAAAGAGCCCCTTTCCTTGAGTGCAAAACACTCAAGGAAAGGGGCTCTTTTTTACAAATAACTACAGGATTGCCCAATATTTGTCCGTATTTCAACAATAAGGAGGTGACCAGCATGAAGAAGACATAATGCGCCGTTATGAGTATGTCCTAATCAAATTGGAAAAGGAGCGAAAAATGTATGGCGACGACTATTCGGGAAAACACGTACGTCCAGGTTGATGAGAGAGAAAATATAACCATTGGGATGGCTGCCAATTTTCTGGAGAAGACGGAAATCTACCGCTTCCGCTATCAGGTTTATGCGGAAGAAATGTCCAAACGGTTCCCTGCTATGGACCATGCCAATAAGCTGCTATTTGATGATTTGGATAAGTGGGGAGTACTGTTATATGCAAAAGCGGGACAACAAATTATTGGTACAGTACGAGTAAACATCGGGCGGCTTATAGATTTTCCAGCCTTTTGGGCCAAAAATCTTTCTCTGGATCGGTTCCAAAAATACTATGGGCAAAATAACGAAGCAAAATTTGCCTATAGCTCAAAACTCTTGATAGCGCCAGCATATCGTAATTCTATTGCAGCTCCTATGCTTTCAGCTAAAGTTTATGAACTGTGCTGCGATCAAGTTCAGTTTGGGTTCGGAGTGTGCAATCTGTATTTGCTGCGCTTCTATGAGCAGTTAGGGTTTCATCAAGTTGGTCAGCATTTCATTGATCCCGGCTACGGTTTGCTGGCACCCTATGTTCTTTTATTAGATGACATAGAACATTTACGAACGGTGCGCTCTCCGTTTTTTCGCCTGGCTAGAAAAAGGAAGTTGCAAAACAGAGCTATTGTCGATTGGTTCTACTCCGAATTCACAGAAAATTCTACTATATTGAACAGCCAGCTTATTGGCGAAGAAGAACTATGGGCTTTTTTGCAACAGCGGCTGGCGCATACCCCTGAACGGGTGATGCCGATACTATATGGACTATCGGCGGAAGAAGCGCGAAAGTTCTTGCATTGCTGCGGCATCGTGGTGCAATGCCGGGCGGGTGATCAGGTCGTAACCTCCGGCATCTCAAGCTACGATCTGAACATTTTAATTTCCGGAGAACTGGAACCGCCCTGCTCATTGCGAAATAAACTGCGTATTTTGCCCGGCCGGGAATTCGGCGCCAACGGATTGGTGGAGCATCCCAAACAGGCTGCAGACATTACCGCTGCTACGGATGCAGAGATCCTGGTGCTATCCAGCCTGGCTTTTCCCAAATTCCGCCATGCCTGCCCGGCTGCTGCCGACAGGATCCTCCGGAACACAGCCGGCATGGCCGATGAGGCGCTATATCTGTGAGAATCACAGCCGAATAGATGATTATTCCCGGATCATAATGATTCTAAACTGAAAAAATGCATCAGGGGCTCACCTGAAAACTCTGCAGGGAGCCCCTGATGCGCGTTTTTGCCGCATACTATAGGAGGTCGAAAGACATTGATGCCGGAAAGGTCATTGCCTCCACAAATATATCCTGAAAATCCGACCGCCCAGCCAGTTCTATGTAACGCACCCGTCCAGCTATATTGAAGGCTTCGTGGCGGGCTGACGCTGAAAGCAGCGCCAGTACGGCGCCCTCTCCGGCAGCATTGCCAACGGGAATGATTGCGTTTTCCAGCGCAAGGGGCAACAACCCGATGGCGCACATATTGTGTTTATCAAGGTAGTTGCCGAAAGCGCCGGCCACGTAGAGTTCACCGATCTCTTCCAGGCGAAGTCCGGCTTCTTTAACAATTATCTCTATACCGGCCGCTATAGCTCCTTTGGCGAGCTGGACCTGACGAATGTCCTTCTGGGTGATCATAATCGGTTCCCCTTTACCTTCTTGCAAGGCAAGAATAAAGGCGTGGCTGCCTTGCCATGGAACAACTCGCTCTTTAAGGGTTTCAGGCCACGAAGTTAAATTATCTGATTGAAATCTGCCGGTTATGTCGATAACGCCGGTTTTTAAAAACCCCGCAACTGCATCCACCAGACCCGAGCCGCACAGCCCTTTCGGCTCATAACTACCGATAATATGATAGTTTATGTCTTCACCGACAACCTGTACCGCATCAATAGCTCCGGGCATTGCGCGCATGCCATTCTTAATGCAGGCTCCCTCAAATGCCGGCCCGGCAGAGGTAGAGCATGCCCATATTTGCCCGCCAACCCCTATAGCCATTTCCCCGTTGGTCCCGATATCCACTACCAGCCGAGCTGTTTCATCCTGGTCTACAGGATTAGACAGCAACGCGCCAATGGTATCTGAACCGATAAATCCCGATACATTAGGCAGCCAATAGACAAACCCGGCCGAATTGATTGTCAAGCCAAGCGAACTGGCTAGACAGCAGACCGGGGCTCTCAAAACCGGCTTATAGGGAGCCTGTCCCAGCCCGGCGGGATGAATTCCTAAAAACAGGTGGTTCATGCAGGTATTGCCGACAAACACCAGTTCATAGATATCTGTGCGTCTTAGGCCCGCCATCTCTGCCGCCTGGTCAATCAGTCGTTCAACGCCCCCACGGATTGCTTTGGTCAGTTGCTCCAGCCCGTCAGGCAAAGTATTCGTGTGATTCACCCGGGATATGACATCCGCCCCATAGGTCCGTTGCGGATTCATGGCGGATACCGTTGCAATACGCGTCCCCGTGTTTAGATTCAGCAAGTATCCGACAAGGGTGGTAGTCCCAATGTCAAACGCCATGCCGAAAAGTATTTCTCTTGTATCTCCCGGCTCCAGCGACACGATTTGATCATTGTAGACTACCGCGGTAATGAATGCACTGCCGCTTTGCAGCAAATCAGCTAACTGCCGGGCCAGTCCCGGGTCACACTCCTTCTCCCGTCCCACTTTCCCGACCTGGTCGACAAGCCAGTCCATTTGGCTTCGATATCCGTCTCCCGCTTTGCTCCTGTTAACAGTATCGAGCAGCATTTTCCGTATTGTCGGTTCCAGTGCGTATTTTTCACTGACCGCCCCTTGCCGCAATATCTGCTCTTGTCCTAAAGAACCATCCGGCAGGAGCACCGTCATATTCCGGTCAACCCGGGTTTGACAGGCCAGCGCTGATACCCATATTTCACCGCATTGGATCATAACCTGGCATTTGCCGCACAAGCCGGCACCCCCGCAGGGCGATTCAAAATCTTCTCCTAAAATCGCCCGCAGGTTTTCCAGCAGTCCCGTCCCAGGCTCTGCCTTCAGTGCCCGTCCTTGCGGCATTATCGTTAAAACAACCCTATTCATTGCTTCCCCCTCCTTCCCCTGTGCACTGTCTTTCATCTAAGCTCTCCCAGCATACAGGTTTCCCCGGAGGAATATGAATCACGTCATCCCGCAAGCGCGTACCGGTAACAAGCGCACGCAATAATGACAGGTCGCCTTCCACTTCGCCGACTGCCCAGCAAAAGAATGCTGCGATTTCCTTAAGCTTTACGCGGTATTTTTCCGTGTCTTCCTGCAGACAGGTTTTGACAAAGATAGCTTCGCAGTATTTTCCATAAAGCGCTTCTATTAGATAGCGGGCTTCCTCTTCTCCATACCTTTCTACATATTCCCGGTACTCCGCATAAGGGCTCCGGCCATAATCCAGCCATCCCGCGCTAAAATAATAGGCCGCCGGATTTCTGTCAGCCAGCATTCGCCGCTTCTCGCCGCATCCTAAAAGCAGTTCGAAGCAGTCATGGACCCGCGGCAAGACGATCGGCGCCTTAGGCGACACCAGGCCGGCGGTTGCTTTGGAACACCGGCCATAGGTCAGAACAATCGCGCTGTAGTCCTGGCTGTTGTCGATCTTTTTCTGCAGCTCTTTCTGTAATTGATCCGGGGCGGCATGATAGGAAAAATCCAGATACTCACAATCCATCCCGCCGGTTAACCCCAGAGACTCTACTTCTTTTTGCGTGGAAGGGCAGCCGATCAATTTGACTCTCAGCAAATTACTCGCCAATTTGTTATCCGATAGCAAAATACTTGCCGACAACTGATTCCGTTTTCTCTTTTCCCACTTTAATCGTTTGCTCAATATCCCAATCCCAATACTCCGGCCGGAACAATTCAACCGAAACCATTTCACTGTAGCCAATTTTTTTGAGTGTACCCAGAACGGCATTTAAATCAACTGCTCCCTCGCCCGGCCACAGCCTGTTGCTGTCACGCAAGGCGCCGACAGGTAAATCTTCGGCATCATCAATATGGAAAATGAAGATTTTTTGGCCATCAGCTTGTTGCAGATCTTCGATTTTGGAACCCATCGCATGAAAATGGAAACAATCCAGAACCATGCCGACACTGTCCCGGTTTAACGTTTTAATAATATCATAAGTCTGACCAAAGGTATTTACCGAGCAATTGGGATAGCCCACAAATTCATAAGCCAGTTTTACGCCATATTGTTCCGCAAAATCGGCCAAATCGTTGAGGGCTCTCATGGATTCTTCTTTAATCCGGTCTTTCGTATAATTTCCTACGTCAAAGGTGGGAACGACTACGATCTTCTTGCAATGAATCTTTTCCCCGGTTTCACAGAGGAATCTGAGATTTTTTTTAATCTCCTGATAGCCCGCAGCATCACGGAAGGTGATAAATTCCAAGGCATTAAAAGCATAGGGCTTAATCTTGCTTTTGTGGAAAAATGCCGCCAGTTCATCAACAGTATGCCTTTTGAGATAGTTTTCTAATTGATCCAGCCGGATTTCAATCAGGTCATAGCCATATTTCTCGCATAGTTCCAAATCTTTTTCCAAGGTTGATTTTTTCATTGTCGTTGCCTGGTTAAAGCAAATTTTCATGCTAACTCCCCCAACAATTTTCCTTTTTCATCTCGCCGAATATGACAGCCACGGCGTTACTCCGCGAGGGGTTCTAAAGGCTCTTTATAGCGTTAATCGCTTCCTTGGAGCTTTTTAAAGGAAACAATTCATAGCCTGCTACTTTATCATATTTTAGCGCTTTTAGTGCATCCATTACATTTACATAATTAATTTCCCCGGTACCTGGTTCATGTCTGCCCGGCACATCCGCTATATGAATATAGCCAATAACATCAAGGTATCTCTTTAATGTATCAATAATATTGCCTTCCATGATCTGCATATGATATACGTCGTATAATACCTTTATGTACGGTGAGTTTACTAATTTTATAAGACTGGCCGGATCTATGGTATTATTTAAAAAATTACCGGCATGATCGAGCTTTGAATTCAGCGCCTCTAACACCAGTGTGACTTTTTCCCTTTCCGCTATAGGAGCTAAGTCCTTCAGCACCTTAAAGATTGTTGCAAATTTTTTAGAATCAGGTATTTCAGGATAACCGTTTAAAACCACACCGCCCTCTCCCAGCGCATTCGAGTGGATCACCAGGTTTTTGCAGTTTAAATATTGGGCCGTTTTTATCGATTCCTTGACAAAGGATATATATTTTTCACTTTCATCCGGGTTGATTAGAGAATAATCCTGATCACCGGAAAAACTGGCTACCTTGAGACTATATTGCAGGCATAGCTCTTTTATCGTGGTGATATCCTTATCCTTCCAGGTCCAAAACTCAACATAGTCAAAGCCCGCTTCCTTTACTAATGCAAATCTTTCTGCCAAAGGAGCTTCAGTAAAAATTGTCTCAATACATACTGATTTCTTCATGGAAAAAATCAACTCCCTTGCTAAAATTCTAGCATGGAATGGTTTTTAGTCCTCTAATTATGCTATAGATCTCTGGGCAGAGCTTCCTTTAATACTTTCATAGATTTCTTAACTCCGGTCAGCGGGTCCATGGTCAGGTCTTCCATCTCCAGGCTTACAGGGCCTTTATAGCCTATCATGCTGGCAACCGAGAAGAGTTCCTTCCACCACCGCAGGTCGCGCCCATGCCCCAGTGCTACATAATTCCAGGAACGCTGGGAAAAACATTCGATGGCTTTTGTGTCAAGCACGCCGTTTTTGTCAATCAATCCGTTTTCAATCCGTACATCTTTGGCATGAATGTGATACACTGCATCTCCCAAAAATCGTAAAGCTGCTATCGGGTCCCCGCCCATCCATAATAAATGGCTGGGGTCCAGATTCATGCCAATGGTTGCGCCAACATGGTTTCTTAATGTAAACAAAGTTTCCGGATTATAAACTAACTGGCACCCGTGGTTTTCCAAAGCAATTTTTTCAATACCACGTTCTTGGGCAAGTTTTACTGTCTTCTGCCAGTAGGGAAATGCTACTTCATTCCATTGCCAATTTAGAATTTTGGTAGTAATAGGAGGCCAGCTTGTTATAATCCAGTTAGGAGTTATGTCCGTCGGACTGCCGCCGGGAAGTCCGGACATCATTACAATAGTTTTTATTCCTAAAAGCTCTGCCAGCCGAAATGTTTTTTCTACTATCTCTTGATGCGCTTTACCTTCTTCATTTGGCGCCAGTTGATTACCGGAACAGTTTAGGGCCTCAATTTCAAGTCCTCTGCTTTTTATTTCTTTTACAAATTTCTCTCTGCTGCGCCCACTCTCAAGCAGTCCATTTAGATCGACATGCGGCGCCTTAGACCAATTGCCACAGGCCAGTTCTAAAGATTCAAAGCCCAAAATTGCGGCCGTATCCAGCATCTCTTCAAAGGGCATATATCCCAAACCATCCGTAACAAAACAAAGTCTCATCATGAGCACTCCTTACCATCCTAGATTAATGTTCTGCCGCCGGCAATTGTCACGGATACTCCGGTGATATAATTGGCTTTCCCGCTGCTTAAATACACCATGAGATCTGCAATTTCTTCAGGCTCTGCCATCCTTTTCATCGGTACCGTATTGGTTAACGTTTTTTCATATTCTTCAGGCGTCATTCCTTCAAGCGGACCTCTTTTCCGGAAAACCTGTTGTACCATTTCCGTATTTACATAGCCGGGACAAACCGCAGTCACAGCAATCCCATATTCCGCTAATTCCAGCCCCAGTATTTGTGTCAGCATGTTCAAGCCCGCTTTAGAAATGCAATAGACTCCGTTCCCAAACTCGCCGATCTTTGAGGCCTGTGACGAAATGGATACGATTTTACCGTTTTGTACTTTATTTTGGATCATATTCCGGGCTGCACGCCTGCTTAAGAGATAAACAGCTTTTAAATTAATATTGAGAACCTTATCCCATTCTGCTTCCTCGACATCTACCAGCAACCGGGAGGTGGAAATACCGGCGCAGTTTGCCAGAACATCAATTTTTATAAACTTTGACTCAATTGCGCGGATTGCGCTGTCAATTTCCTGGGCCGCTGCCACATCCATTACCAGAGGCAATGCCTGCACTCCCTTTGCTTCAACTTCTTTTGCGGCCATTTCCAGCCCTTCTTTATTTAAATCTATAAGTGCTACATTAGCCCCATGTTCAGCGTATTTTATCGCCAGAGATCTTCCCATCCCCCGGGCCGCCCCGGTTACAACACATAATTTTCCTGTCAGTAATTTTTCCATGCCTTAAATCCTCTTTTCCATTTTGCTCATGCGGCTGTCGCTCTTTTACATTGGTTTCGTGCGAGCCTTTTGAATCGCGGAATCTCCATAGTTCCGGAAATTATGCTCCAATTGTTCAAGGGTGAACCCCTTTGTTTCCGGCACGCAAATCTTCACAAATACTATGGACGCAAACCCTAATGCGGCAAAGATGAAAAATGTTGAAGACAAACCAACCGTAGTGAGAAATACCGGGAAAAATAAGCCGATGAAGAAGTTAGTGATCCAGAGGCAAAATACACAGATGCCCATACAAAGTCCCCGTATTCTAAGCGGGAATATTTCCGCCAGCATCAACCATACTACCGGGCCAAGCGTTCCCTGCATAAAAGCCAGAAATGTGACTGTCAGCGCCAGCACTACATAGGGCAGCGCGGCAGACCCGGCAAGAATCTGGGAGGATATCCCAATGAGCAGATGGGACGACGTGGTTCCAAGTAACCCGGCCAAAAGCAGCGGGCGCCTGCCGACCTTGCCAAGCAGCCACATGCCGACCAATACTGCCAAAACCGAGATAACGCCATTGGCCGTGTTGCCAATAAGGGCCGCTTCCATTGAAAAGCCGGCATTTTTGAGGATTTCCGTGCCATAATACATCACTGAGTTAACACCGGTAACTTGCTGGACTACGCTAAGTCCGATTCCGATAAGGACGATGCGGCGCACCCACGGTACGGCCAAGTCCTTTAACGTTGCCTTTTTAACCCCGGCTTCTTCGGCCAAAGTTGCCTGGATTTCACTGAGTTCTGTTTTTGCCTGCTGCTCCTCACGAATTTGCCGCAGGACCTGCAGCGCCTCTTGATCTCTGCCTTTGACCAACAGCCAGCGCGGGCTTTCCGGTACTTTCAGCATACCAAAGAAGAGGATAATGGCTGGCAGCGCCGCAATGGACAGCATATACCGCCAAACCTGCCCACTGCCGCTCATGGTAACACCGATAATGGCGTTAATGACAAAAGCCAGCAGCTGCCCGGTAACAATCATCAGCTCGTTCCTGGTAACCAACTGCCCCCGCCGCTCTGCCGGCGCCATTTCCGCCAAAAAGGCCGGTACCGTTACCGCCGACCCGCCAACCGCCAAACCAAGCAGGAAACGGCATGCCACCATGAAAGGAATGCTCGCGGCAGCGGCACAGCCAAGGGCGGCGAAAAAGAACAGGACAGCAAGATAAAGAATGGTTCTGCGGCGGCCCACGGCATCCGAAAGTCGGCCGCCGGACACAGAGCCGATAGCAGCGCCAATCAACAGGGAGCTTACGACGATTCCCTCAGTATAGGCGTTTAACCCTAATGCTATAGTCATCGTAGACAAAGCGCCGTTAATGACGCCGGTGTCATACCCGAATAGGAGTCCTCCGAATGTCGAAATTAGGACAATTGTACTTAAAAACACTGTTTGGTTTCCTTGGTTACTCATAATCAATCGCCTTCTCTCTTTTTAATTTCGAAGAATACACACTTGTGAAAGATCGGGCGCACCTTCGGTTGAAAGAATTTTCTTAAAATTTAATAATGAATACGCTATGCTTTACAGGTGCTTACTGTTCGTAAATTCCCTGACGGTAGGCTGCTAAATATTCCAGGCAATATTCATCGATTCCTAAAAGCGCTTTAGATGCATAGACAACATTCATGATGCCCTTGTCTGTCGGATTGAGAATATAGCCGTCCATCCCCATAGCCATAGTCTGGGATACGAACAACCGATTCAAATATTTGCGGTTGGGCAAGCCGAAGGAAATATTGCTCAGGCCGCACATAAAATGCACTTTGGGATACTGCGCCTTAATCAGCCGGATCGTTTCCAGCACTTCCAGACCGGCTGTACCCACGCTGCTCACCGGTTTGACTAACGGGTCAAAATAAATGTCTTCGTCCCTAACGCCGGCTGAAGTAAGTTTGTCATACAGGCTTTGCACCACCAGCATGCGCTCCGCTGCGGTCTCCGGCATACGGCCGTCGCCCATGCACAGAGCCACTATTTTAGCCTCATACTTTTGCACCAGCGGTATAACGGCATTAAACCGTTCCGCTTCATCCGTTATGGAATTGATCATCGGCGTTCCGTATTTGGCCAGCTTAAGACCGATGTCCAGCGCTGCCGGATTGGGGCTGTCGATGCACAGGGGAACTTCAACCGCTGCCTGAATGGTATTCACCAGCCATTCCATGATTTCCACTTCATTAGATACCTTGTTGCCGCAATTGACGTCAATATAGTTCGCCCCTGCTGCCGCCTGTTCCCCGGCAACCTGTTGAATGTATCGTGCATCCCTGTTATCTACTGCTTCGCTGACAGCCTTGCGGCTGGTATTAATTAATTCGCCTACGATTATCAATGCTCTTCGCCCCTTTTTCATATCTGCGAGATACATGAGCCACTAATACAACACATTGCAGACACTGTCCCCGGATGAGGAGGAGCTAGCCCGTCTCCCCCTCACCTGAAGCATGAGCCCGCATCATTGATCTCGCTTTAAGAAAGATTTGGCGGCAAAAGCCGCCGGTGCCAGTGATTAGTCCCTTCAGGCGTATTTTTTATGCAGTACATCGCGGGCAACGTCAGCCGCATGAACAGCATCCGGCGCATAAAAATCAGCCCCGATTTTCTGGGCAAAATCTTCGGTAACAGGCGCCCCGCCGATCATGAAAACAAAATCCTTCCGTACACCTGCTTGCTGAAATTCTTTTATCACTGCCTCCATTTCGGCCATAGTAGTGGTTAACAAGGCCGAAAGGCATACAAAATCGGCTTGGACTTCCTGCGCTTTGGCAAGGAAGTCCGCCGCAGGCGTATCGATGCCAATATCATGCATTTCGATCCCTGCGCCTTGCATCATCATTCTCACCAGATTTTTCCCGATATCGTGCAAATCCCCTTTGACCGTGCCGATCACGGCTTTGCCGACGGGCTTTACCCCGCTGGCAATCAAAACCGGCTCCAGCACCTTTAATCCTTCCCCCATTGCTCTGGCAGCGATCAGCATTTCCGGCACATAAATTTCATTGTTTTTGAATTTTGTCCCGACTACCGTCATGGCGGCAATCATGCCGTCATTCAATATCACAGCCGGGCTGATTGCCTGGGCAAGAGCCTGCTCTACCTGTTCTTTCACCAGTTTAATTTTCCCATTCTGTACACTATCCGCCAGCTGACTGATGATATCCATGAAATACCCTCCTTCCAATATCACAAGCAGTTTTAAAATGATTCAATTTCTTCCCGGGCTATTTTCACCCAGTTTTTAATATTTTCCGGATTATTGCCCAGAGTGTGATTGTCTTTCATGATGATCTCCAGGCAGTTATCATATTCCCCGGCTATTTTTAGCGCCTCTTTCAGTTCTTTTCTGGCTACCGCTTCATCCATTACCGGCAGCGCCAAATTGGAGGGAGAAGGCTTAAGCGAATAAATATAATCATGTTTCAGCTTGGCGGCCATAATCTCTTTATTGGCCCAGGGCGACACCGAAACTCTTCTTAAATTTGCTGCTGCTTTTACGATATCAAACCTGGCATCCATGGGCTCGCAGCAGCCATAGCAAGTAAGCCCAAACCTCTCCATGAGGGGTTTCTGATAGGGAAAAATAAATTCTTTAAACATGCCCGGCGAAACGCCGACCGTAACCTGACTTTCAGCCAGTCCCCACATATCTTTCGTTCGCACTGTTCCCGCAAAATCTTTTGCCGGCAGCGTATCAATAAAACCCATGCCGCCCGAACCGACATAAGTGCCGTCATTATTCAGACAGAGCAGGTGATTGGTTTCCAGGAAATCCAGCTTATCCTGCATACCTTGAAACAATATTTTCATCACTGCGTGAATGTGTTCCGGCTCATCGCAAAAATCATACATGAGTTTTTCCAGTCCTCTTAAAAATACCAGCTCATCGGTGAGACCAAACGACCAGAACCACACCGTATTGATTCTGCAGTTAAGGGAACCGTCAAAAAGTTCCTGCGCTGTTGCCAATAAGCTTTCGGTTGTTTGATAATGGATCGTTAACTGGGGTTTGGTAATATCTTTGATTTGGCTGAAATCTTCCAGAATGGTCTCAATATGATACGCTTTCCCCTCTTCCGCCGTTTTCTTTTGGCTTGCCTTCTTGGTGCTGCCGGCCACCCCCCAGGATTTTTCCTCATATATATAAGGGAGGTTGAATAAGGCTTCCACCACATAATCGTCATTCATTTCGTTGCCCCAGAAAATCTGCTTGCGCAAATGGTCCTCCCAATGCCGGGCAATACTGTTTTTACACCGGATTTGACTTTCCGGGATCAATTCATTCCAACCGTTTTCAGGATCGCACAAGAGAACCGGCCTGGTTTTTTCCAGCTTATTATGTTTGAGCCATAGCTGCTTTCTTTCTTCCATGACAGGTCTGGCCGCTATTTCCGCCACCTGTTTCCCGAGTTCTCTCAGGATATTCTTATCCTCGCTGGGAAAATGTAAATCCGAGTAATCCGCATCATTAAAATTCAGGCGAAAATTCAGTTGTTCAAACACTTTCTCTCCTCCTTTAAGCTTCTACGGACTTGCAGCACGCAATCTACTCCTCCAGTTTTACCGGCCGGCCTTCCCGGTAAGACCGGTTTGCCGCCAAACCAATGAGTACCGGTTTTAAGCCGTCAATGCCGGTTACTGCCGTGTCGGTATCATGGATGATGCTGTTGAAGAATTCTTTCATCTCGGCTGCGAAGGATTCCATGTATCTTTCCAGGAAAAAAACTTGGGTTTGTCTGCCGTCACCGCACTGTCCGTGCTCATTACAACAGTAGTCGGGGTATCATTGGCTGCGGCAATGCTGCCCTTGGCCCCCAGGACCTCTACCCGCTGGTCGTAGCCGTATACGGCCTGACGGCAATTATCAATCATGCCGATGGCGCCGTTTTTGAACTTTAAGCTGACCAGCGCGGTATCCACATCGCCGGCTTCGCCGATTGACTTGTCGACAAGTACGGCGGCATTGGCGTATACTTCGGTCACTTCGCTGCCGGTCAGATATCGCACCATGTCAAAGTCATGGATGGTCATATCGAGGAACATGCCGCCGGACACTTTGATATACTCAGCCGGGGGAGGCGCAGGATCGCGCGAGATAACATGAACAATTTGCAGGTCGCCAATCGCTCCGCTCTGAATCAGTTCTCTGACCTTTTTAAAGTTATGGTCAAACCGCCGGTTAAAGCCGACCTGAAATTTAACCCCGGCCTTTTTCACTGCCTCAAGGGCCGCGTGAATCCGGCCAATGTCAAAGTCAATGGGTTTTTCGCAGAATATATGCTTGCCGGCCCGGGCGGCTTCGATGGTGATCCGGGAATGAGTATCGGTTGAGGAGCAAATGAGTACCGCATCAATCTCCGGATCATCGAGAATCTGTTGATAGTCGCTGTACACATGCTGAATGTTGAGACCTGCCGCCCAGTCTTTGACTGGATCGGCATAAATGTCCGCCACGGCTTTTACTGTAACGTTGGGAAAACTCTCCATAATGTTTTTGGTATGAAGTCTGCCAATTCTTCCTGCGCCAATTACGCCTACCTGGATCTTCTTTTCCATCTCTCCAGCCCCCTTATAGACCTGCCTTTTCTCTGATATATTTTCTTGCCTTGACGGCATATTCAAGCGGATTTGCCAGCGCCGGGTCCTGTTCGGCTTCAACCACAAACCATCCTTCGTAATTGTTACTGGCAAACTCTGCGAACAGCGGCTCATAATCGATCATCCCATCGCCCGGCACAGTAAAGACACCCGCTTTGACCGCCTGCAGGAAGCTCATTTTTTCGCTGGCCACTTTAACCAGGATATCTTGGCGGACATCTTTTAAATGTACATGTTTGACACGTTTGACGTATTTTTTCAGAACCTGCTGCGGGTTCTCGCCGGAAAAAGCCAGGTGGCCGGTGTCAAACAGCAGATATACCAGCTTTTCACCCGTCATCATCATCAGCTGATCAATTTCGGCCGCCGTTTGCACGCCCGTACCCATGTGATGGTGATAGACGATGTGCATGTCTTTCTCTTGCCCCAGTTTTCCCAGTTTTTCCAGCCCCCGGGCCAGGCTTTCCCACTCCGCCGCCGTAAACTGAGGCTTGCGCTCCAACACCGGGGTATCAATCCTTCCCTGGATACTGTGGCCCTGTTCGGCGACAACGATCACCTTGGCGCCCATTTCGTGCAGGAAGTCACGGTGCTTTAGGAAGGGGGCGGCAGTTTCTTCGAAAGGTCTGGTGGTCAGAAAGGAACTGAACCACGCGCTGGCAATGCGTATGCCGCGCAAATCCAATGCCTGTTTTAACACTTTGGGATTTTTTGGGTACTTATTGCCGACTTCGCTGCCGCTGAACCCGGCCAGGGCCATTTCGCTCACACATTGCTCGAAAGTGTTTTCTCGCCCCAGTTCAGGCATGTCATCATTGGTCCAGGCGATGGGGGCAATGCCTAGAAGCACTTTGCTTTTATCAAACATCCTCCGCCACTCCCATGATTAAAATTTTTTTGTCTTGCTAACTTCCTTCACAAGCAGTTCATGGGCTTTCACCACATCGGGATTCTCCGACACTTCGGGTACGCCGACCCGCCACCATGACTCGTAACCGTCGGTCATTGTCCCGGGCAGGACCTTTATATCAATGAGCGTTGACACCGTGTCCTTTTTGGCGCTGGCCAGCGACGCTTTCAATTCTTCTATGGTTCTGGCCGTATAGGTCTTAGCGCCATACCCTCCGGCGCATTCCGCGTAGCTGACCGGCATATCCCGGCCTGTTAACCGGCCGGTGGCCGGGTCGCGAAATTTGGTCTGAGTGCAAAACGAGGGAATTCCTTTAGAATTCTGCAGGTTTTCGATACAGCCAAAGCCGCAATTGTCAAACAGGAGCACATTAATTTTATAGCCTTCCTGAATGCTGGTGAGCAGCTCGGAATGAAGCATCAGATAACTGCCGTCGCCAGCCATCGCATACACTTCCCGCTGCGGCTCGGCCATTTTCACCCCCAGCGCGGCATTGATCTCATAACCCATACAGGAAAAACCGTATTCCATGTGATAGGTTTTAGGCTTTACCGGTCGCCATAAACGTTGTAAATCGCCTGGCAAACTGCCTGCCGATCCCACAATAACGGCATCTTCGCCGATCATTTTGGCGATTTCGCCTAAAGCCCTGGTCTGGGATAAGCCCTGCGCCAGGTCGATACTGCAAAGCCGGTCAACTTCCCTGTCCCATTCCGCCTTGGCCGTTTCAATTTCTCCGCTATAGACGGATTGATACCCCGCTGCTTCAAGCGCAGCGCCAAATGCCTGCAATCCCTCCCTGGCATCGGCGATAACCGTCATGGCGTTCATTTTACAGGCGTCAAAAGCATTTACATTAATCGTCAGGAAGTCTACGTCCGGGTTTTGGAACAACCATTTGGATGCTGTTGTAAAATCTGAAAGCCTGGTCCCCACTGCAATGACGAGATCCGCTGCGGCGGCGACCCTGTTTGCCGCCAGCCCGCCGGTAACTCCGACACCTCCAAGATTCAGGCCGTGATTCCAGGGTGCGGCTCCCTTGCCGGCCTGTGTTTCGCAAAAAGGGATCCTAAACTTTTCCGCAAACTCGATGAGTGCATCGCCAGCCTCCGAATATACGACACCGCCGCCGCAAATCAGGAGGGGTTTTTTCTTGGTTATCGTTTTAGCGACGGCGTGTTCAAGCTCGCTGCGGGTAGGTATCCTTCTGGCAATGTGATGAACCCGCCTGGCAAAGAACTCAACAGGATAATCATAGGCTTCGCCTTCCGCATCCTGCGGCAAACATATGGCAACGGCGCCGGTATCCGCCGGATCGGTCAAAACCCGCATGGCATGGATCATCGCCGTCATCAACTGCTCGGGCCGCACCACCCTGTCCCAGTATCTGGATACCGGCTTAAACGCATCATTGGCGGTAATGGACAGGCTGGACGGATTTTCCACCTGCTGCAGTACCGGATCAGGCTGCCGGCAGGCAAAAGTATCTCCCGGCAGCAGCAGCAGGGGAATCCGGTTGACAGTGGCCGTGGCTGCAGCAGTCACCATATTAAGGGCTCCCGGACCAATAGACGAAGTACAGGCAATAATCTCCCGCCGGTTTTTTTGTTTAGCGTAACCGATGGCCGCATGGGCCATGCCCTGCTCATTCTTTCCTTGATATACGGCCATATCGCCCTGATACCGCTCCAAAGCTTCGCCAAAACCCACTACAATGCCGTGCCCAAAAAGGGTAAATACGCCCTTCACAAACTTGTTGACAACACCATCAAACTCCACATATTGGTTGTCAAGGAACTTAAGCAGCGCCTGGCCCATGGTAAGCCGCATCGTCTCCATACCCCATTCCTCCCGGTCAACTATTTGTCCGGCCATATTTTGGAATTTTTGTCGTTAACCCACAGATGTTGCGGCTCAAATACCGGATATTCCGGGCTTTTATACGGATTGCCGTCAATATGCCGGATGACCCAGATATAATACATGGCATATCCCGGCGCTGTCGTTTGCGGATGAGTCGCATTATTCAGTATTTTCACCGTATCATTGTGCCGGATTTTTACGATATCCTCGCCCAGTTCGCAGAACCCATACCCCTGCTCGGGACAGAACTTGTAAAAATAGATCTCCGGCTGCGGGTGATAATGAGGCGGGTAGCTGGACCATTTTCCCGGAAAATCGATCACTTCGCCAATCACCAGGTTGGAATAAGACGCGTCGGAATAATCCAATATCGTTCGTACAATGCGTGTTGACGCTTCTTTTAATGTCCCTTTGCCGCGTTCCTCTGAGCGACATTCAGCCGGAGCGTACATTTTAGCTGCAAAAAGCCTGTCATTGGTCGTTTTGGTAATGCTAAGCTCAGAATCAGCCGCGATTCCAGCGATCTCTACCGCTGTATTTTTCGGCACATGCAGCACCCATGGCATGGCATCAAAGCAGTTGCCTCTGGCAATGGTTTTCTCCCGGCCGTCCCACTTTAGGGAAACCTCACCCTGAATTAAAAGCAAGGCAATTTCTTTATCTTCTTCAACCAGAGACTCCTTCTGATTTTTCGCGATCCTCAGTATGCCAAAATCCATCATGGTGTTGTCTTCCGTTTCATCCATAGCCGTGACCGGATTATAGCCATATTGAAACGGCTCAGCCTGCCTGATCCTCAACATTCTAATGCCTCCCGTGCTTTTTATGCTCTGACTACCATTTCACCGTATTCTTCTTTAGCTTTCTTAATAAATTCCCGTATCTCGTCAACACCCGGCATCGCATCGGAACAGCTGTGGCTCGCCACCAGCAGGGCCGCCGAGGCGCTGCCAAACTCAAGGCAATCGACGATCTCCCAGCCTTCCATTAACCCGTAGAGAAAAGCAGAGGCGTATGCATCGCCGCCGCCGAAAGATTTCAGCAGTTTTACCGGAAAAGGTTTGATCTTATATACGCCGCCGCTGCCGGTATAGGCGGCAGAGCCTTCTTTGCCGTGTTTAATGACAACAATTTTATTGTCGCAGGCCAGCCAGCGGGCAGCCGTCTCCTGATCGCTGCTTCCTGCCGGCGCCACGACACTTTCCATCAAATTGTACTCTTCTCTTGATCCCAGAATAATATCGCTGGCCCGGGCTATGGCGGAGTAATAGATCACCAGCTCCGCTTTCGACTGCCAGGTGTAGCTCCGATAATCAATATCAAATATGACTGCCGTCCCATGTTTTTTGGCATATTCCATCGCCAAGAGAGCGGCTTCCCGCGAAGGGCTCGCCGCCAGCGCAGTGCCGGAAATAATAATCGCCTTGGCATTCTTAATGTAATCTTCATTGACCTCTTCCGGCGATAATGCCAAATCAGCCACACCGTTACGGTACATCAGGATACTGCTGGCGGTGGGGCTTAGAATTTCCGTAAAAGTAAGTCCCAGCGACTCGCCGTTCTTCGCCACGGCGATATGGGAAGTGTCGATACCCTCTTTTTTGAAATAATTGATAACAAACCGGCCAAACTGGTCATCAGAAACCTTAGAGATAAACCCCACTTTCTTGCCCAGCCGAGCCATGCCGACAGCGATATTGGCGGGTGATCCGCCAAGGTATTTGCGGAAAGTCGTACTTTCGTCCAACGGTTTATTGAGATCTACAGGGTTAAAATCTATGGCCACTCTCCCAATGGGAATAATATCCATATGTTTTGTGCCATCAAATTGTATTCCAGTCATGCCCCAGCCTCCTACCAAGCTTGATTCACACTTTGAAATGCTTCCATATGATCTTTGGCGCTTTCATGCGCGGCGGCAATCACACACTCATGGTAAGTAAAATAATCCGGATTTTCCGTTTGCTGAAACAATGAGCGCACTTTCGCCACTACCTTATGCAAGGTGGCGGTCTGTACATTGATTTTCTTTATGCCATGCTGGATGCACTGTCGAAAATCCTGAGCAGTGATGCCGGAGCCACCGTGCAGAACCAAGGGAGCCGCCACTGCTGCATGGATGTCTTTCAGCCTGGCAAACTGCAGATTGGGTTCCCTTTTATATACTCCGTGAACATTGCCGATAGCCACCGCCAGGGCATCCACGCCAGTATGCTCGAAGAAGGTTTGGGCGTCCTGCACCTGAGTGATGGCCATTTCAATATCCTCTGCTCCGTCCTCACTGCCGCCAACCCGGCCAATTTCCGCTTCCACCGATGCTCCATACCCTTGCGCCAGACGGGCAACTTCCAGAGTTTTAGTAATATTCACCGCAAGCGGTAACCGTGAGCCGTCAAACATTACGGAGGTAAACCCTATCTCCAAGGCCTGTTTTATGATTTCCAGCTGTGAACCATGATCTAAATGTACGGCTACCGGCACTTTCGCCTTGCAGGCGGCCTCGACCATCAGCGGGCCGATTAGATTCAGCGGCGAATGCTTCAGCCTCGCTTCCGCCGTCTGCAGGATAATCGGTGAAAACGTCTCTTCCGCGGCTCTGATCACCCCCATGACCATTTCCATACTCACGACATTAAAAGACCCCACTCCATAATCGGACTGATCTGTTTTCTGTAAAATTTCCCTCAGTGTAACTAATGGCACCGGGCTCCCCTCTTTACAACAAATTTTTTGCTATACCGGACCGGATCATGTAAAAGGGTTATTTGCGCGTCATTGTTCCTTCCCAGGTATCCACCTTGGTATGTTTTGCGTCTTCGTCAAACCAGCGGCTGGTCACACACTTAGCTTCCGTGAAGAAGGCCACGCCGTCCTTGCCCATGCAGTGCAGATCGCCAAAAAATGATTGTTTATGCCCCGAAAAAGGGAATACAGATAAAGGAACGGGAATGCCTACGTTGATACCAACCATGCCGCCGTGAGTTCTTTTGGCAAACTCTCTGGCATAATAACCGTTCTGCGTGAAAATGCAGGACCCGTTGGCGAAGGGGTTCCCATTCATTACCGCCAGGCCATGTTCAAAATCCTTTACCCGCTTGATACACACCACAGGCCCGAAAATCTCACTGGTACCAATACTCATTTCCGGTTTAACATGATCAAAAATTGTCGGGCCGAGGTAAAAACCTCCCTCATAGCCTGTGACGGCAATATCCCTGCCGTCCAAAATGAGTTTTGCCCCTTCTTCAATCCCTTTGGCAATCCAATTCAGGACGCTTTGTTTATGTTCCGCCGACACGACAGGCCCCAAATCGGTAGCCTGATCATAACCGGGCCCGACTCTGAGTCTTTTAGCGAATGTAACCAGATGATCAACAAATGCATCCGCCACTTCCTCTTCCACGCAGACAACCGGCAAAGCCATGCAACGCTGGCCCGCGCAGCCGAAGCCGGAATTAATGACTCTGCCGGTCGCCAATTCCAGCGAAGCATCTTTAAGCACCAAGCCGTGGTTTTTGGCTTCGCACAATGCCTGAACCCGCTTGCCATGAGTCGCCGCGGTCGAATAAATATGCAGCCCCACCGAGGTAGAACCGACATAAGAAATACCTGCGACATCCGGATGTTTCAATAAACTTTCCGCTTCCTGACGGCTGCAGGTAAGCAGGTTGACAACTCCCGCCGGCAATCCCGCCTCTATCAAAAGCTCCAGCATTCTTATGGCGGTCTGAGGCACGGCGCTGGCGGCTTTCAGCACAAACGTATTGCCTGTCGTGATGCAGAGCGGAATCATCCAGCCAAAAGGGATCATCGCCGGAAAATTGTAAGGTACGATACCGGCAAATACGCCGATCGGCTCCCTGTACAGCACTGTGTCATGGCCTTCGGAAACATTCATCAGCGAATCGCCTTGCAGCAAAGTCGGCGTTGCACACGCAAGCTCCACCACTTCAATCGCTTTCAGAACATCGCCGCGGGCCTCACTCAGGTTTTTTCCCAATTCAGTGGCCACAAGCACGGTCAGTTCTTCCAAATATAAATCCAAAATAGATTTATACCTGAACATAAGCTGAACTCTGGCCGTCACCGGAGTATTGGACCAGACGGGAAACGCCGCTTTGGCCGCGGCAACCGCCTCATTTACTTCGTTAACGGTACAACAGGGCGCTTCTGCAATAATCTTGCCGGTACTGGAGTTGGTAACCGGCATGTATTTCTTTGTAGCTGATTCCCTCCATTCTCCATTGACACAATACCTCAGTCGCTTTACTGCCATCTGCAAGCTCCTCTCTTTCAGTTTCCCGAAGGAAATAAACCATTTCCCGCTTTACTTGTTGGTTATATTTTGATTATATTTTGAAAATCAAGTGCGTTTTATGGTGATATTGTAATTCATCTTTTAGATAATTTCAATAATAAATATGAGTATTTTTTAAAAATTTTTAAATATTGAGTCTATTTGTCATAACTCCTTTTATGAAGGAACTATCCCAATTATATTGATTATTATAGCTCGTTTATTATATAATAAAGTTGTTTCATTCCGGAAAGATTTCAGCTATTGCTGACGCAAGGTATTGTCATTGGTGTTTTAGTTCCATCAATTGACCAAAAACAACTCATTAAGTGTTTAAAATCCGAATATTCGCTATTTTATTGCGAAAACTTAGAGGTGAAAATTTGAAAGAGCGCAGAATCAAAAAACTCGAAGACTATATTGTTGATACCGAAAGAGCAAGTATAGAAGAATTGTGCGCCATGTTTAACGTTTCTAAGAATACCATAAGAAGAGATATCAATGAACTCGAGAAAAAAGGTAAAATAAAAAAAGTCTATGGCGGAATTGTCCTAAGCGATAAAAAAACCACAGAACCCTTTGAGTGTAGAGAGGAAAAAAATAAAGAGGTCAAGCAAATCATTGCCGCATTTGCCAGCAGCTTTGTCGAAGACGGTGATATTATTTTTATAGACTCAGGGACGACTACCATGCACATGGTGCCACATCTGTCCGAAAAAAAGAATTTAACCATAATTTCAAATAATTTAAATGTCATAGTCAGTTCTCTGCCCTACCCCGATTTGAACATTATTTCTACGGGAGGAACTTTATTTAGAAGAACCAACTCCTTTGTTGACGCCAACGCTGTAGCAAACCTAAAAAGATATAATATTTCCAAGGCCTTTATGGCCACTACTGGGGTATCCATTGCCAAAGGGGTGACAAATTCTTCGTCTTTTGAGTATGACATTAAAAAGTATGTGGTCGAAAACTGTGATAAGGTTATTCTCTTGGCAGATAACACTAAACTAGGACGGATCTCACTAACCACTTATTACGATTTAAAAGACATCCATGTCTTTATAACGAATACCCGACCCGACAAAGAGTATCTTGAATTCTTCAGCCAACATGGTATTGAATTAATAACACCGCAGTAAATTTGCGAACGCCAGTACCCTTCTAAATGTTTTTCCGTTAGGAGGATAACAATTGATCAGATACTCACCGTCTGGTCGTAATGATTCCGGGTCGAAAAATGCATCAGGGACTCACCGTAAAATCTGTGGTGAGTCCCTGATGCATTTTTGCCTCGCACTATATTTCCCCGATATTAGGCCGAGTGCAGCAGAAGCATGATGCTTAGAACGGCTAACAGCGTCTCCGACTTTATGCAGGTATTTGTCGCTCGGTTCATCTGCTGCCGTAAGCCGATGTCCTCAGACACCTTTTTGAGGAACAGTGGGGCAGCGGGATTATAATGACCCTTCTGCCAGACCGTCGCTATATCTCCCCCTTATTGTCCCTTCTTTGACACGGTCTGTATAAATGCTGATTTTTTTGAATTATCCGAATTTGACAAAAATAAAATATGGCATTACCATTTTAATCAAGCTGATATTTGTGCAAAGGTGGAATGCAGTGATGGCAATAAATTATGATGCATTAATACAGGATGCATTGGATTTAAAAGCGGATTATGCGGCAATTGCCCAAGTGTCCCAGATCAGATTCGTCGAGGATTTTCGCAAAGCCTGTGAACAAAACACCTGCGGCAAATACAACACCAACTGGGTATGCCCGCCTGCCGTAGGAGATTTTGCGGAATTAAAATCCAGAGCCTGCCGCTATAAGGAAGGAATGTTGTTTCAGACAGTGCATCAGCTGGCCCGGACTTTTGACTGGAGAGGAATGGTAGCAGCAGGCAAGGCTCATGAGGGGGTATTCCGGGACATCCTGGCCATGGTAAAAGGCAAGCATAAATTGGAAGATATTCTGCCCTTAAAGGCCGGCGCCTGCGAAATCTGCCCGCGGTGTTCTTATCTGGACCGCGAGCCCTGCCGCTTTCCCGACCAGGCGCTTGCCTCGGTGGAATCCTACGGGATTGATGTAATGCATCTGGAGAAAGCCTGCGGCATCCCCTACTATAACGGGAAAAATACGCTTTCCTATGTGGGATTGATCCTGTTTAACCTTTAGGAGATATGTAGACTGGAAGGCAGTTCCCGCTTTAAGACGGTTTTACACAGTTGGCAGGCCTTATATACGTCCTGCTCCCAATAGTCGGAGCCCACATAGGCCTGCACCGAATCATTCACCAGGCCGCCGATGAAGACTACGGTGTTTTGCCGCAGACCGGCTTTCTCCAGTAATGCCACCGTGTCTTTCATATGCTCATAAGAGACGGTCAAAAGCCCCATGAGGCAAAGGATGGGGGCTTTAGCGGCAGCCACAGCGTGCACAAACCGTCCAGGTTCCACATCCACTCCCAGGTCAACGACCTGAAGATCCATGGATTCCATGACGCTGATTACGATATTCTTGCCGATATCGTGAATATCGTCTTTCACTGTGCCAAACACAATGTCGGTTGCCTCCCGGCGATCGGTCAACCTGGTTTGGTCCTGGACCATATTTTGCACCTTCTTGAAAATTTCTGCCGCAATCAGCAAATCAGCCAAAAAATAGGTTCCCTTGCTGTAAAGCTGGTACACTGCGTCAAGCCCCGCTCGCATTTGTTCCATGATCAGATGGGGATGGACACCCCGGTCCAGGCTGCGCTGGGCCAGTTCTACGACTTTATCTTCATTGATACGCGTTAGTGCTGCAGTCAGTATTTTTGGCGTTGTCGACGTTGTCAAAATCACTCCAGTCACACCCTTTCGGCGTATGGATAGGCGACTCCCGTCATCACATAACGATCACTGCGGCATACCATCCTTGACCAGCCTAACGGTTTGCCCCCACGATCAAAAAGCAATTGCTCAATGCACAGAGCGGCCGTACCCGGTTCGGTTTCCAGTGCTTTAGCCTCTTCCACCGCCAGCAGGACGGCTCCGATGGTAAATTGACTTCTGGCTAAGACCACTTTGGAGTGACGGGCTGCAATATGGGGAAAGTCAGCATATTGCAGCTCATTTTCCAACAGCGGCTCTCCCTTGCGATAGGGTAGATAGCGGCAATCCAGCGCCACCGGTCCCTCCCGGGAATTAAGGGTTAGCTGCATCCGCAGAATAATCTCGCCGGCCCGCGTTTCCATCTTGGCGGCCAAAGTATCGTCGGCAGTGACAACATCCACTTTTTTCAGAGTCACTTTCATCTTTTGGCCAAAAAAACGATCCTGGGAGGCATCGATAATAATTTTATCCAGGTTGGGAGCCGCCACATAATAACCCTTCCCCGGAACCGAATACAGATAACCGCCGTCCACCAAGAGACCAATGCCTTGTCTGACGGTCATCCGGCTGATGCCGTACGCTTCGACCAGCTGCGATTCTGAAGGCGCCATCTCGCCCGGAAGCAACTTGCCGGTCATGATCTTTTCCTTCAAATCTTCTGCCACCCGATAATAGATCGCTGTCATCCGAGCGCTCAAAGTTGATTCCTCCATGCCCTACAGGCTGCTATTGCTGTCTTCAAGCAAGTTTATACCTGTGTATATATTAAATCGTATCATTTTCTAAATAATCCGTCAATATTCCCGGAACTCAGTCTGCAACGCACTCGAATCCAGACAATTGAATCTAGAATTAATTGTCTGAAAATTATGATTGAAAAATAACAATACAGATGTTACAATAACTTATATATACAAGTTTATACAATTCTTTTTACCGCCGTCCTTAAGCAGTTAGAGCGGCGGAAATATTCATAACGGCTTTACTCACCATCTCAAGGTGGTCTCCAAATTATTATGCGGGAGGTATGAAAAATGACAAAAGCGGATTTAGTCAAAGCCATGGCGGAACTGGATGAGGATTTGGTCGTAGCGGGGGTTAAGGAGCAACTTGCGTCCGGCGTGCCGGCCATTGATGTTCTGGCGGCCTTGCAGCAGGGTATGGAACAGGTGGGAAAACTGTATGAAGCAGGAGATTACTATTTATCCGAACTGATCATGTCGGCTGATGTGTTTTCCACAGCCGCCGCTCTGTTAGGTGAAGCTTTGACGGCAGGCGGAGGAACCGCGCAGCTGGGAACCATGGTACTGGGTACGGTAAAAGACGATATCCATGATATTGGCAAAAATATCGTGGCCACTATTATGAATTGTAATGGGTTCAAAGTTGTGGATTTGGGCGTTGATGTTCCCATTGCCAATTTCGTCGATGCTGTGAAAGCCAATCACCCCCAGGTCGTGGGCATGTGCTGCCTCTTAACTACTGCTTTTGACGTAATGAAAGAAACGGTGGCAGCAGTAAAGGCGGCTGATCCATCAGTAACCGTACTGGTAGGCGGCGGTCCGGTGGATGCCAATGTATCCAAGTACGTAGGCGCCGATGGCTACTGCAAAAACGCCCAGGATGCGGTGGAAGCCACCCGGAAGGCTGTAAGCTAAACCAGTCGCCGCGTATGGAGAAATGAGAATGATTCTTTTGAGATTCTAGAAATTCTGGAGGTGAAAGTCCAGTGAAATCAACTCAGGAATTGCTCAAAGAGCGTACCGAAAGAGTACATAAGGCAATCGCCCTGGAGAAAACCGACAGAACGCCGGTCATCATGATGATGGACTCCTTTTGCGCCCGACATATGGGGGTAAAACTGGCGGATTTTGTTTCCAGTCTGCAGGCTTCCAATAAGGTCATGCTGGATTCGGCCAAAGACCTTGGAGATTTTGACGGCACCAACTCCGCCTTTGCCGCCGGCATCTTGTTCCCTTTAATGTTCATGACCAAGGTGAAGCTGCCCGGGCGGGAGCTGCCGGATGACACCCTCTGGCAGCTGGATGAACGGGAAAATATTACTACTGATGATTACGATACTATTTTGAATAAAGGGTGGGCCCCTTTCCAGATCGATTACCTCAAAAATAGGCTGGGCATCAACTTGGATAAATTATTTGGAGAATTGGCTGATACCAACCAGATGGTCAAAAATTTTGAAGACGCCGGCTATATGGTCTATTCGCCTCTGGTCACGATTACCGTCAATGAATACCTTAGCGGAGGCCGTTCCATGCCCCGGTTCATCAAAGATTTATACAAGATCCCCGATAAGGTGGAGGCTGTCCTGGACGTCATTCAGAAAGAGACCATGGACACCTTGCGGCAGCAAATCCGCGCTACAAATTCCAAAATGGTATTTTTGGCTCCCTCCCGGGGCGCCAGCGAATTCTTCACGCCCAAGCTGTGGGAACGCTTTGTCTGGAAATACATTAAAGGCGCCGCCGACGTGATCATTGAAGAAGGCGCTGTTGTAAACCTGCATATGGATGCTAACTGGGAGAGAGATCTGGATTGCTTCAGATCCTTCCCTAAAGGCAGAGCCGTTTTCGAATCCGATGCCGCTACCGACATTTACAAAATCAAAGCCGCTCTGGGCGACCGCATGTGCATCAAGGGTGACGTACCAGCTACCAAGCTGGCTTTGGGCACCCCTGATGAGGTCTACGGCTATTGCACGAAACTGATCAAGGATATGGGCGCAGGCTTCATCCTGACTTCAGGCTGTTCCATCCCGCCCAATGCCAAGGTGGAAAACGTAAAAGCCATGATCGCCGCCGGCACCGGCAAGTAAGCATCGAAAGCCCCGGTTGATTATTCACGGCCCTGCAAAGGGACAGACACAACCGGGGCTTTTTCATATCATACCGGCCTTTTTCAGCGACTCCTCTACGATCTTCTCCACCTCACTGCTGCTGTGACCAAAGACCAGGGCGTTCACTGCTAATTCCATGCGGTCAATGGGACCCTGCCGTCTGCTCCACTCCGGTGAGACTTTCCGATCCACCTGATCGAGCCGGGTCACGGATAAAAATAAATACTGATTTTCCTCCGGCAGCCTGGCCAACGCCTTGATATGACCCAGGATAACCCCGTTATAGGCCAAAGGCTCTCCCATCCGATTCATAATCTGCTGCAGCAACTCTTCCAGCTCAGCTTTGGCAATGGGTTTGTCAAATACCACCTGTCGAGAGCGGCTAAAGACTGTGGCATCACCGGCGTCACTCAAGATGGAAGACCTCCTCCAGCACCGCCAAAGGCAGTGGCTTTGCCGCGCTGACGGTCAAACAAGTCGCCGCCGGTCCGGCGATTTGCCGCACATCTGCCTCAATCTGCCCCAGATCAATTTCTTTATCCAAGTCGGCCAAATCAATTTTGTTGATCATAACCAGGTCGCTTTCTTTGATCTGAGCCAAAATCAGCGGTTCCAGCACTTCCTTCAGTTCCTGCCAGCGTCCGGCATCTACAATACTGACTGTCTTGCAGGGGGAACGGCTGGCATCATACTGACGGACCAGCTTGGCCACATTGCCCGGAACAGCCAGGCCAGTCATTTCAATGATCAGCCAGTCGGGATGATAGTTGTCCGTTATTTCCGCCACAGCTGTCACCAAATCACTGGTGATCTGGCAGCAGACGCACCCTCCGAACAGAGGTCTTACCTGTAAGGCGCTGCCGGCTAACAACTGGTCATCCACGCCGGCCTCGCCGACTTCATTTTCAATGATGACCACGGTTTCCTTACGAATTTCAGTAATTTGCCGGGCTGCCTGCAAAATGGTGGATGTCTTGCCGGAACCGAGGAAACCGCCAAACAGTAAGATGCGCATAGAACCAGCCTCCTCTCGCTTACTTTCCGGGGAGAACCTACAGATTGCCCGGGGTCAGGAATTGGCCGGTCTGCCCCAAGCCTTCGTCAGGACCGGAGCAAATATCACTCATGGCCAGTTCCTGCCCCGGCTCCAGGATGATAAATTCCTCGTCCCACTGCTCCAGCAGCAATTTATGGATGAGCCGGAGAGAGCCGGCGGCGATTTCATGCCGCTTATCCAGCCTAGCGGCAAACTCCCTGGTTCTCTTCACCACGCTGTCAATGGAATAAGCGCCGGTATCAATCAGCATAAACCGCCCATAGTGACCCATCATAATCTTCATCACCTTTAAGGCCCGCTGTTCGCCGTAGCGCTCCACACAGCGCTCGTATTCCTTAATAAGATTATTTTCATAGTCCAGCCATCCCTTGGTCAAAAAATACGTCCCCGTTTCCCGGGAAACCCTGCGCCGTTCTTCGGATGAGCCTAATAAGAGAGGAATACAGTCGTCAATCCTGGGCAGGACGATTTTAAACCGGGAGGATTTGACGCCTAACATGCTGTTGCCGCAATAGCCAAAGAGCATCAGCACGATATCCACATTATCGATTTTATCCAATGTTTCCTGGATGCGCCGGTTCAGCAGCTCGGGCTGATTATGCAAACCGGACTCAATATACACTACCGGATCCTGTACATCGGTTTCCCGAAGAACCAGCCGTAGTTCTTCCTGCAGCGTCTGGCAGGCTACAATCAACTTTCTCATAGACTAACCTCCGGAAAAGACAGATTGGCCAGGAACCTGCTTTGGAATTGGGGCTGGGCCGCCAATTCCACATATTCAATTTTCTCACTGATATGTCCGCATCTTGCCAGCTGTTCTCGTGATAAAAGAGCCCGCACCGCCCCGATACCGGCGGCGTTGCCTACCGGCCTGACCTGCTCCGGACGGAGGCCCGGCAAAAGACCGATGCCTAAAGCGCTTTCTATATCAATATAGTTGCCGAAAGCCCCGGCCAGATAGACCGGCATGTCTTTTGACGGACAGACTTTTTCCAGCAAAAACTCTACGCCAGTGCAGATGGCGGATTTCACCAGCTGCAGCTGCCGGACATCGGCCTGGGTAAGGACGATATCGACGCCATTGGCGCTGTCTTTGCCTGGCACCAGGACAAATTCCCACTGATTATCCTGGCGCCTCAGGCGCTCTGCCAGACGGGGAGACAATGTTCTGGCCAGGTTTTGATCAAACCGGCCGCTGGCGGACAGAATCCCCTTTTTGAGCAGGCATGAAGCCGCTTTGACCAGGCCTGAACCGCAAATACCTGCCGCCTTGCCGGGGCCGATCACCCGTATATAAACATCATCACTGATGGTTACATCTTCAATTGCACCGGCAGAAGCCCGCATGCCACTCTTGATATGGGCACCCTCAAAGGCAGGACCGGCGGCAGCGGAGCAGGCGAACAGTTTATGCCGGTTTCCCAGCACCATTTCCCCGTTGGTCCCTAAATCCACCATCAAGGTATGACTATTCAAAATATCCTGATCCGTGGCCAGAACGGCGGCAGTGGTATCCGCGCCGATAAAGCTGGCGATATTGGGAAGAAGCAGAATCTTGCCGCCGGGATTGATTTCAAGATCTATCTCAGCCGGCGGAAAAGGCGCCATATGCCTGAATGCTGCCGCATAGGGCTTGAGAGTCAGACTGACCGGCGCCACTTTCAGCAGCAGATGTTCCATGGTAGAATTGCCGGCGATGGCGGCGGCATAGATGTGCCGGGCTGAGATATCAGCCGATATGCAGAGAGACCGGACAATCTGATTCAGGCACTGGCGGACGGCCCCGGCTTGGGCCTCCAGCCCGTCAGCCCGTGACGCCGCGTCAATCCGGGAGATCACGTCGGCGCCGAAAGCAGCCTGGGGATTGGTGCGGGAATGAGTGGCAATGACGCTTCTATACCGGACATCCACCAGCATGCCGACCACTGTTGTCGTCCCAATGTCAAAGGCCACGCCGTATAAAGAGCCTGAGGAATCTCCAGGCTCCAGCGCAATGATCTCTCCGCAGGCCAGAACAATCGTTATGGGGCCGGATCCCGGCGAGGCCGCAGCAGCGAGCTGCCGGATAAGATGGGGGGAATCTGGAATATGGGCCGGAAATCCAGACATTTTAAGGGCGTGACCGATCATTTCCTGTAATGAATAGTGGTTTTCTACAGTGGGGTATTCAGGTGTGACCACCACTTTTTTCAGCAAAGGGTTACCATCATCCTCAAAATTGACGCTGACGCTCCCCTTGGCGCTGGCTTCTTTCTCCTGAAAGGCTACGGTTAAATTCTCACTGGGATAAATCTGACAGGCCAGATAGACGCCTTCTTGCCTGGCCACTGCCGACAGACCTTGCGGATCTGCGACCTTACCCTGCAGCACCTGCAGCCGGCATTTGCCGCAGGTCCCCCGGCCACCGCAGTTGGCCTCCATAAAGACTCCCCCGTCGGTCAGAGCCTGCAACACGGTTTGACCGGCAAAGCAAGGAAAGCTTTGACCTGTACTATCGATTTTTATCTGAAATACAGACGATGCATCCGCCGTGAGTCCTTTGTTGTGCATAGCTTTTCTCCTCGCAGATGGGCCTTTTTCAACGGTTTCGTGTTTAGGCGTACAAGCCTTTCCGGTGCGCCTTAAGATATTTGCTGCAGTATTTGTCCTGTCCCAGCAAAGCCTGGGATGCGTACACTATTCCCATCATGGCTTTGTCGCCGGGATTTAAGATATAGCCGTCCATCCCTGCGGTCATGGTCTGGACCACAAACAACCGATTCAGGACCGGACGGTTAGGAAGGCCATAAGAAATGTTACTCAGGCCGCAGGTAAAGTGAACCGCCGGAAATTTCTCCTTAATCAGCCGGATGGCGTCCAACACTTCCTTGCCGTGGTTTTCATTGGTGCTCAGCGGCTTAATCAGCGGGTCCAGATAAATGTCATCCTGAACCACACCTTGTTTTTCCAGTGCCTGCACTAAATCCACGGCAATGCGCAGCCGGTCCTCCGCCGTGGCCGGCATGCCTGCGTCCTCAATGCACAGGGCCACAATCTTGGCCTGGAATTCCTTGATCAGAGGTACAATCGCCTCATAGCGTTTGCTTTCAGCACTAATAGAATTAATCATCGGCTTGTATCCCGGTTTTAACAGGCTCAGACCGGTCCTCAGCGCCCCCGCGTCCGGACTGTCAATGCACAGAGGCATATCGGTAACCTGCTGCACTGTCTCAACCAGCCATTTCATAATCTCAATTTCCTGTCCGACCATATTGCCGCAATTGATGTCCAGATAATGGGCTCCGGCTTCCTCCTGCTCTTTGGCCACCTGCTGTATGTATCCGGAGTTCCTGGCTTCAACTGCTTCGCGGATAGCCTTGCGGCTGGTGTTAATGAGTTCTCCAATGAGTAACATATCTCATCACCCCCAAATTGTATATACATAACTACAATTGATGTATATACATATATACATCAATTGTACGGCAGATTTTATAAAGTCGTCAATATCTTTTTAGAATTTTTTGATTTTTTTGTGCATTAATTTTTCTACTGTAGGATCCCTGCCTTTTCCCTGAGTTGCAACGGGCGGAAATCGCCGGTTAGTTATACCGTCCATACTTTTCCACCGCGGCAAAAAAAGCTTTCACGTTTTCGTGCCTTGCATTCATCGGTACGCAGCAGCCTGAGGAATAAATAAAACCGCCGCCTTTGCCCACGACCTGGAACAGTTTTTTGGCATACTCGTCCACTTCGCTGGCCGATCCCACAGCTAACAGTGCTGCCGGCATATCTCCCATAACGGCGCAGTGTCCGTTCAATATTTCTTTGGCCTTAAAAATATCGGTGGAACCGTCCAATTGGACAACGAACTTCTTCGCCGGCAATTCCAGCATATACGGCAGGTTTCGCGTCCAGTCGGAATCAAAATGCAGGATGGGAATAATTCCTTTCTCGTTTAATCCGTTGACAAGCCGCTTCATAACCGGCAGGAATATCCGTTCAAAATTTTTCAGGGAAATCCATTGGGCGCTGCTGCGGGAATCGCCGATAAAGGCGCGGCGAATGCCGATTTGATCCGCCTGATCCGCCAGGATGGCAATCATGCCGTCGGTAATAACCTGCATAGCCTCAAACACTTTATCCGGTATCTGAATCACATCTTTAAAAAATTTCTCCAGAGACCGGGTCATGGAGAGTACATCCGGCGCCGACCCGCCCAGGATGCCCCAGGTCGAACTTTGTCCCCGGCGATGGGTACGCTGGTTTTCATCTGCCAGCAGCTTTCCCTTTTCGGCCATGGCGGCCAGCTGTTCTTCCAGTGTAGACCCGTGAGCAATTTGGTTAAACTTGCCCACGTAGGCCGCGATCCCTTCTTTTATGAGCAGGTCATAGTCTTCGCGGGTTGTAATCTCTACTTCATGCATCTGAAAAGAAGCATTATCCGGCAGTTCCGTGCCAGGCATGGCCGTGCGCATCAGTCCCACCTTTTTCATCAGCGGCGCGTAACGCTCGCACATGATAAAGGGATTGCTGTCCCAGATAGGATAAGCCTCCTTTACCTTATCAATCGCCCCCATGCATTTTTCCCAGTCCCACATGAATTCTTTGTTGCTGATGCCGGCAAATTGTCCGGCGTACTGGTCGATCATTGGCGCGCAAACCACCCGGTCTACCGGGTCCAGATTGATGGTCGCCACCAGTCTTTCTTCCGCCGTCATTTCATCCTTTTTTACCGTCATGTTCTTCCCTCCGCCGCTTGTAATAATATGAAATTTTAATATATTCCGTTAACTCCTTGCTATGTTTATAATATATTAGAATTATTCTGCTCAGGGAAATTAAGTTTTCTCATGGCTGCAATAAAAAAAAACAATACTCTTGCTACAGGGAGGGATCTTATGGATCTCCGGCAATTAGAAATCTTCGTCTGTGTGGCTGAACGCTTAAATTTCACCGAATCGGCCAAATACTTATATCTCACCCAGTCAGCCGTCAGCCTGCAAATCGCTGATTTAGAAAAGCAGCTTGGCGTTAAACTGTTCGCCAGAAATACCCATTCTGTTCAGTTAACCGCTGCCGGCCGGGTCTTTTTGCAAGAAGCCAAATTCATTATTGCCGCCATGGAAGAAGCCCTCATGAAAACCCGCCATACTGCATCCGGTTTTGAGGGCACCTTAAAGGTCGGATTTTTAGAGTCTCATACCAAACATTTCCTGCCCAAATTAGTCAAAGACTTCCGCCATTCCTATCCCAGGATCAAAATACTGCTAGCCCAATTGAACTGGGGGGATCTCAATATGGCTTTGGAACATGGCGATGTGGATATCGGCCTTACCATGTCGGTATCTTTGCAAAACACCCCCCGGGTGGTCTGGCAGCCTCTTTATCAGGATGTAGAATGCTTTGTTATGTCTGACGACCATCCCCTGGCCAATCAGAGTCATTTGGATTTTGCTGATTTGACCCGGGAACCTTTTATCGTTCTCAACCGCCAGGTTGCTCCCTGCCCCTACGATTTCACCTTCCAGCTATGTGCCAACCGGGGCTTTACGCCCAAGGTGGTTGAACGCCCCTATTTGACCGAAATTCTGCTGACCCTGGTTGAATGCGGCGAGGGTATCGCCATTCTCCCTTACTTTACCACCAAACCCTATGCCAGTCCCAGTCTCCGGTTCTTCAAACTGGAAGGGGAAGACGCCTGTGTGGAAATGGTGGCCTCCTGGAAAAGAACCAATCGCAACCGGTCGATTCCATTATTTCTCAACAAAGCAAAAAAGGCCGTCCAATTTTTTCAAAGCACCATGGAATTGCCCGATGTTCCTGAATGCAAGAAGACAAAGGACGGTGATCCTGTCTAGCAAGACAAAACCGCCGTCCTCCGTTCTGCTTCAGGTAAAAACCGTGTGGTACCTATTCATGTGTGTCCTGTTTTCACCCGATTTTCCGGATTACATCAATAATCGTGCCGTCCCGGTACTCGACCAATCCGACGATGTCACCGCCCGTTGGAGCCGGGGTCGGTGTTCCTGTAATTTCATAGGCTAATCGTTGCAAATCTTCTATCAGCATGATCGGCAGGCCGCTGCCCTGCAGATTGTGGATTAAGTCTTGCCGCAGCGGGTTGATGGCCACGCCCCGGTCTGTAACAATCACATCCACTGTTTCCCCGGGCGTAACGATGGTGTGTACAGATTCCCGCATGACCGGGAAATTTCTCCGCACCAGGGGAAGAGCAACGATACAAAGGTTAGAACCTGCCGCCGTATCGGGATGCCCGCCCGGCGCTCCCATCAACCTGCCGTTTGAACCGGTCAGTACATTGACGTTAAAATGGATATCCACTTCAGTTGCGCTAAGGATAACCGCATCCACATTGTTCACAATCGGGCCGCATGTTCCAGGGCTGGCGTAATAGGAAGCCGATACTTCCAAATGCCGGTCATTTTGCCGCAGGGATTGTATCGCCGTACTGTCAAAGCTTTGCGCATCAAACAAGAGGTTAACCAGGCCTTCTTCCATCATCTCCGCGAAAATGCCGGTAATGCCGCCAACGCCAAATGCTGCCGTAATGCCCTTGGTCTTCATCTTTTCCTTAATGAATTTGGCCGCTGTTAAGGAAGCGCCTCCGCTCCCCAATTGGAGCGAGAAATTGTCGCGGAAACAGCCGGAATGTTCAATGACCGTTGCCGCATATTGAGAAATCAATAACTCTTTCGGGTCGGTGCTGATCCGCAGGGAGCCCGTACTAATGCCTTTCGGATCGCCGATGGAATCTACTTTGACAATAAAATCAACTTGGGTTTGCGGAATACTGATGCGCTGCAGCGGATGAGGCATGAGATGGTCGGTAATCGCAACAACCTTGTCGGCGTAAGCTGCGTCCACCATGGCATAGCCAAGTGATCCGCACGCCGCCGGGCCGTCAACTCCGTTGATATTTCCCTGTATGTCACAGGCCGGCGCGCCGATAAAGGCAACGTCAATCGACAGTTCCCCTGATTCAATCGCTCTCGCCCGGCCGCCGTGAGTGCGGATCATGACCGGATGCGGCAGTTTGCCGGCGGAAACAAATTTGCCGATCTCACCTCGTATGCCGCTGGTATCAATTGCGGTGATGACTCCAGCCTCAAGATGCGGCATGATTGCATCCTGGACAGCGCTCAGTGAGCTGGCCGTCAGTCTCAAGCCTCGTATTCCCTTGCGCGCTATGGCATCAACAACCAGCTTCATGACATAGTCGCCATTACGGAGATGATGATGGAAAGAGATTGTCATCCCATCCCGCAAACCGACCGCTTCAATGGCGGCATCAATCGATTTGAGAACTTTTTCCGCTGCCGGGGCATCAACACTCTTGCCTCCGTTCGCCTGGCGTGAGGGGATGCAGGCCCAGGGCCCCCGGTAGGGATTATATTTACAACCGGCGATATGTTCCGGTATTTCACGGCCAACAGCATTTTTCACTTTATCTACCTTCCCTTTCTGGGTCGTTCTAATCGTTCTGACTGCGGTTTATTGGCGCGGGCCGTTTATATGCCCGGCAACTTCACGAGCCTGAGCCTTTTTCCGTTCAAATGCTGTGATGATTTCATACCGAACCAGGACCTGTTTCGCCCTGTCATAGTGGACATAATCGATCATTTTGCCTTCAAACGTTGCTGACGCTCTTCCTGCTGCCGCCGCCGCCTCAAAGGCTGTTATCACTTGTCTGGAGCGTCCAACCTCTTCCTGTTTGGGCGTAAACGCTTTATTTAAAATTTCTACATTGCCGGGATGAATGCAACTCGCGCCTAAATATCCATGCTTATAGGCAAGCTCGGCACTTTCTTCAAAAGCCTTTGCATCACCATAGTTGGCCAGCGACCCGATTAAACCCATCGGAATTTTTTTGTATGCCCGCGCTGTAAACACCAGCTGCATTCTTGGGATCAGCAGAGCGTGATATGTTTCTTTGATTTCTGCGATACCGTTATCTCGCAGGAAATCCTCATTGCCGATCGTGAGTGAATCGACTCGCTCGCTGGCCTGCGCAATTTCGTTCATGCTCATATATCCCTTTGCCGATTCAATCAGGACAGAAATCTTGATATGACCCGGCGGTATGTTTCGCTGTTGTTCCAAGCCGGCAATAAGCTTCTCAATCGCCAGGACCTCGGTGGCACTCTCGACCTTCGGAACGACAATTCCTTCCACTCCCGGCCAGATCGCTGCCTCAATATCATCTTTTAACAAATCCTCCGTATTGTTAATACGGATCAAGACATCGCTGCCCCCTTTACCCACGATAGGAATCAGCTCTTTTATCAATGCCCGGGTGGTTATCTTTTCTGATCGGAGAACGCTGTCTTCCAGATCAAGGACGACTGCGGCCGCATCCCTTAAATACGCTTTTTCCACAAACTTGGGGCTATTGGCCGGCATAATTAACCTTGACCGTCGAACTACATTTTTCGTGTAATCGAATTCCATGATCTCAATTCTCCTGTTCTCTCCATTATTCAGCCGTCCAACCGTATACGATACAATTACGCTTGTTGTCGTCAATGCTTCGAAATGAGCTACCCCCAACACGGCTTGGGGGGATAAACCGTCCATTACAATCCATCAAAGTTAGTTAATCACCCATGTCCCAACCATTTACATAACCTTGACAGAAGCCGATCAATCCGGTCACGGCTGCAATAATAAAGGCTGGTTTGCCCAGTGCTTTCATTATGCTGACCGCCATTGTACCATTGGCGGCAAGAATGCTATAGATTTGCACCGCAACAATCACTGTGCCCAGCAGCATAAAAATGAGAACCCCGCAAACAAATAAGACGTTTAAACCTTGTCTTAGCAATGCCATATCTGCTCCTCCCCCTTACATAACCATCGTAGGCAGTACGCCTAGAGCGATAAGAACTCCGATAATAACTATTGGTATGACGTAATATACAATGAGAGGCACAAACGTCTTTACCGGGTCAACATTAGCAATGCCACACGCTATAAAAATCGGTGCAGCTCCGGGAGGCGAAGCCCCTTCAGTGGAAGAGAAAATCAAGATCACCGCCGCAGCTATAGCCGGATCCACGCCGGCATATATAAGCGCGGAGAAGGAAACGGATCCGATTGCCACAACGGTTGCGGTTGAAGTAAGCGGGCCGCCGATTAAAGTTACCAGAATTCCAACCAGAATAATCATTAACAGAGGGGAAAGATTCATCGCCTGCAAAATCGCCATCATGTCTTTGGCAAGGCCTAGTCTGGTCATCACATCGCCTGCGGCAAAGGCGGCAAACAAGGTTGCACCTACCACTACGTAACGCTTTGCCGATGACTGAACCAGTTCATATAAACCAGAAGCGGTTTTCGGCAGATATTTCCGGCCTTCAAAGATCGCGATCCAGCTAATCAGCACGGGAATCCAGACTATGATTGAAATACTTTTCAAGCCTTTGGGACCGAAACTTTTTATTGCTGTCAGATAATCGGCTACCGGGCCGATTGTCAAACCTACCGGGACAATGATGCCGACAAATATAAGCAGGGATGTCCAGCCTTCCCGAAAAGTCTGCGAAAAGGATTTTATCATTGCAGGCGGCAATGGCTGAATATTATACTTGAAAACGAACCATCGCACTAAAATGAGACGATATAGCAGCGTCCACAAACCGGCTGTCAGCAGAGCGATATAGAGCGATCCGATCGTTACTTTCTCGGCGACGACCCCTAATCCTAATATGAGAAACATCGATGAACATGGCGGCAAAGCAATACCCAGGCCGGCATTACCGGCAACCATCGTAGCGCTTAACTGGCGGGGCCAGTTAGAATTGACCATCCATGGTATAGTCACTGCGCCCACCGATGCAGCACTGCCGGATCCTGACCCGGAAATCAGTCCCATGAGGGCACTCGCCAAAGTGGAGATATACCCGGCGCCGCCTGCGACTCGCCCCAGAGTCGAATTTAGAATGTCTACCAGGCGGTTCACAAGTCCGGTTTTCGACATAACAAAGGCCATGAATACAAAAGCAAGCGCTGCATATACGGTCTCCTGCATAGCCGCGAAAACAATACTTTTCATCAGCAGATCAAAAAACTGACTTCCGCCGAAAAGAAGTACTACTACCCAGCCCACGACCATAGCCTCTCCGATATTCCTCTTGAGCCATGAGCTCCAAAAGATAATAGCCGCAATATACGCTAGAAGCGACCAAATACTCATTCCCACGTTCTTTCCTCCGTTTTCTTAGTATTGAAGTCCAACCATATTCTGCCGTCTTAGCTCCCTTCATTACTGTAATTAAGTGTCGAAACATGTTTCAAACTAATTATAGGTATAATTCAGAAGAATTAAAAATATTTAAATTTGATATCAAGCATCAGAAATATGTATTTCAATTACAAAACGCATCATTTTATCCAATCATTCCTTGGGCTACCTCTAGCAGATTATCGCTGGCCTGGGTAATTTCTTCCATAGAAGCCAAAATGTTTTGAACTGCTTTGCCATTATCCTCAAAGTCGTTCAGTATCGTGGCCAGCCTTTCACCATAGGCCTTCATAGTATCCGAAATTTCTTTTTGGGCGGGGATAATCTTGGCGATTGATTGCCCAATCGTATCTACTACTGCTATAACCATCTTAGTGGACGTTTTACTTTCTTCCGCCAGCTTTCTTACTTCCTGCGCCACCACCGCAAAGCTTCTTCCCTGTTCTCCCGCGCGTGCCGCTTCAATCGCGGCATTAAGAGCCAAAAGATTTGTCTGGTCTGCAATAGACCTGATCGAAATAACAATATTCTCAATACTCTTATTTGCCTCCGATAGCTTGTTCGTAAGCTCACCGATTTGCTGAATATGCGTAATTTCTGCATTAATTCCCTTTCTCATGGCCACAAACGAGGAGACTCCCTGTTCTAGCTTTGCTGTAACAATATTAGTAGTCGCTGTTACTTCCTGGATCTGCTGGTATTGCTCCTGAATCCTCTGAATAACGCTGGCAGCCATACGCTCATGACGGATAGACACGATTCGGAACATGAGCTGCACGGCGGACTCAGTCGTAAGAATTCGTCTGGCAGCGATAAGAAGCGCATCGTTTCTTATCGCTGCCCTATGCTGACTAAGCAGATATCCGTCCGATCCTACCGAAATTTCAGAACCAATAATATATTTCGCCGTGCCCACAAGACGCGCTACTTCCGCCTGGCTCATCTCTTGATAAGCAATAACGCGAAATTCAACCTGTGTGATGCCGTATCGTTGACAGGGCCTGATAAAGATCTCTTCTCCGCCCCGCTGGTTATTGTGAAACACATATATTGTTTCACCCCGGGGAATCTGGGCTGCCGCTACAAAAAAGCCTGTCTCCGGCACAACTTCGAAAGCCATTACTCTTTTTTCAGGTACAACGGCGGTTAGTTCCTTGACTCTTGAAGGCATTGTCAAATACAACTCGTATTTCTCATTTTGGGTTATATACTGTGGCGTTAGCGCATCCACAATAACTCCCTCTCCTAGAACATCGCGGGCCGCCGCAGCAAATTCCTGCGCAGCTGCTTCAGTGCCAGCCACTGTACACATTAAAATTGTTTCTGACTTCCTTTGCATCGTGTTATCCGCCCCTTTAATCATGATTTGAGATGACATGCTTTTGCATCTCAACTATTGGATCTCATGTTTTATGATGTTACTAATTAAATCATAGCTCATGCATCTGAAAATTAAGAAATATAAATATTCGATACCCGGTATCAGAAATACGCTTAAAGAATTTCGGGTATAAAAAAGATTCTACACTCATATAAGTCGTAGAATCTTCATAATGTCTAATTTTTCACCCGCTATATAGTACTAAAGTCCATTGCTTTAGCAAAGTCCAAAAATAATCTCACCATTTTTAACTCTAGTATTTCCCGGTGGTAAAGAGATCCATGTCTTTCTTAATATCGGGTTCCCCTGCCTATCCGTTATATATATCTTATGAATATATCCGACATCCTCTAATAAATCGTTAGGGACGACGGCATATCCCAAGCCGTTTATGACCATTGATTTGCATATATCAAGATACCCTACTGTCATCCCAATGGTCGGAGGTTGTGAAAAATTCTCATTCCACCATGTATCAAGCAACGCCTTATGTAAGTCATCCGTATGATAGTCAATCCGCGGCAGGTCGGGAAGATCTTTTAGCGTAATTACCTTTTTGGATGCTATACATATAGGTGCCTCATATAAAATATATTTCTCGCCCCGCCAGCCAAAATCCGAACGCATAAAACCCACATGTACGTCTTGATTAAACAGGAGACTGCAGATATCACGGCTCCATATGGTAATAACATTAAATTCGACATTGGGGTAGCGTTCTTTAAAAAGCCCCAGCAGCCGGGGAATTTTATGCTTGGACAGATAATTGGACGCCCCCACTCGCAACGTTCCTTTTATATCAGTCCCCATATTGATAACCTGTTCTTTTATTTGACGCGTATTGGTCAGCATTTTACGGGCACAATCTGCGAGATAATCACCCTCGGGAGTAAAATGAATACCTCTGCTGCCGCGATATATCATTTTAACGCCAAACTCGTCTTCAATCTGACGTATACGGGCGGTAAGAGAAGGTTGCGATATAAATAATGTCTGGGCAGTTTTTGTAATGTTTTTCTGTTCATATAACACTTTGATAATTAACCAATCCCGTTCGTCCATCGTAACCACCTCTAATGCAGAACTCAGCAAATATGAAATGCAGCATCTTATTCAAGAAAACAACAGTCGATTGATCGCAATATTCTATAAAATCACGTCATTCATTCGCTTAATGTTTATTGTTATTATAACAAAACCCCCTCTGACTGGCAAAGATCTTTATAAAAAGCCAGCCCGAACGGCTAGTTTATACAAAGGCAGAGGGTTCAAAGTGCACAGATAATCAAATAATGCCAACTCCTTTTTTATATACCTGGACGATATGCCTTAGCGATTGAATATCGCCCAGCGGGTTACCGTCAATAACCAGCAAGTCGGCATTTTTCCCTGCAGTAACAACGCCGGTGTCAGTTACGCCAATTGCCTTAGCTGCCAGGCCAGTGGCCGAAGCAATGGCCTGAACAGGAGACATCCCCAGCTCGACAAACAGCCCCAGTTCCCGCCAAACCTCGCCATGCTGCACCCCGGGAGCACCGGCATCGGTTCCGGCGATGATTTTGGCGCCTGCCGCAATCCCCCGCCTGACCATGGCGCAGTGATGAGCATAGACCTGCTCCAGGCCAGTTTGAGTTTGGGGACTGAAATGTCCTTGGTGCAACATTTGCAGAAAGGGCGTAAGGGTAGGAGCCCAGTAGGCCGGACTGGATCTCAGAAAGTCGACAGCAGCCTCATCCAAGAGAGCACCGTGTTCAATAGACTGCACGCCGGCTGTCAGGGCCTGGCGCACTGCCTGGACTCCGTTGGCATGGGCGCTCACCGGCCGGTTGAACCGTTCCGCTTCGGTCACTGCCGCCTGGATCTCTCTAAACGAGAATTCCATCGGTCCGGCATTGCCGGTTTCAAAGTTTACACTGCCGGTTAACATAATCTTGATCCATGCCGCTCCGGCTTTGACCTGCTCCCGTACCGCCTTCACGATTTCATCGGGACCGTCGGCTTCACGGCCGCCGGCGTAATGAAAATGACCGCCGGTAATGGAAATGGCCCGATTGCAGGTCATGATTCGCGGGCCCGTAAGCACTTTTTTCTCCACTGCCTGTTTTAGGGCAAGGCTCATGCCGCCAGGCCCCGCCAGGTCCCTGACTGTGGTCACGCCATTTTTCAAAGTAACTGCCGCATTATTCGCCGCCCGCAGCAGGGTCATCTCTTTGGTTTCCTGCCACCGTCCGGCGCGGGCTTTGGGATCGGAGATGCCTTCCAGGAAAAGATGCACATGGACATCGATCAAACCAGGCAGTATGGTATAGGCGGAATAATCCAGCGCCTGCTCTGCCTCCAGCCCGGCAAAGTCGCCTTCCCGCCCGACAGCGGCGATTTTGCCGTTTTCAAGAGAAAGATAACAGCCCTGCCGGGGGGCAGAGCCAGTGCCGTCAATTAAAAGACCTGCTTTAATGAGCAAGAAAATCACCCTCTTTGATCTACCTGCTGATAGCGGAATAAGACGTGGCCTTAAGTTGAAAACGCTCTTTATGACAGACCATGTAAGATATGCCAAGGGGCTGGTCATCCCGGGAGTAGATCACCTGCCGAATCAGCAAAGCCGGACTTCCCGGTTCCTCTCCCAGCAAAGCGGCTTGCTCGACAGATAGGCTGCCCACCGACAGTATCGCGTCATTGCGCACCGGCACACTGTCCTGGTGCTTGGCCACCACTTCGGGAAAATCGGCGTATTCTAATTGGGTCTCCAGTAACGGTTTCCCTCTCAGGTATGGCAGCCATTTTTCTTCCACCGCCACTGCCTGTTCATTCTGGTATAATAAACGCTTCAGCAGAATCACCTTGGCCCCTGCCGTTAATCCCAGCTGTCGGACAGCCTCATGATCCTCACGGCCCAGTTTCACCCCTACCAGTCTGTAACGAAAAGGATTGCCGTCGGCATTTTGATGCAGATCAATCACCAGCTTATTGAGGCGGAGGCGGGTGACGAATGTGCCTTTTCCCTTTACAGTTGCGATTAATCCGGCTTCCGCCAACAGAGACAGCCCCTGACGCACAGTCATCCGGCTGATCCCGTAGTTTTCACCCAACTGTCCCTCAGTGGGCAGCATGTCGCCATCCTTCAGCTTGCCTGATTCAATCGCCAGCCTGATATCTTCAGCCAGACGGTAATAGACTGGTATTAAATTCTGCCGGATCTTCATGGGCGACCTCCAGAAGTATAAATACCTACAGATGATGGGTGTATATACATATATACATTAATTTCATTTTATCTGAAAATTATGAACGAGTCAATGTGTTTGTATTGTGCAGAATTTTTTCCGGGATGAAAGAGACAAAGACCTGCCGCCCGGAATGAAAGGCTGACAGGTCCCTGCCCTATGATGCCGCTGATATACGTCTTAACTGTTACACGCCTGAATAGGCCATAAACCCGCCATCTACCGGCACAACCACTCCGGTTATAAAGCCGGCGGCCTGCTCGTCTATCAGCCAGAGCAGCGTTCCCAGCAAATCTTCCGGTTTGCCGAAACGGCGCATGGGGGTATGAGTGATAATCTTTTCCGCCCGGTTAGTCAGGGACCCGTCCGGATTGGTGAGCAAGGTTCTGTTTTGTTCGGTCAGAAAGAAGCCGGGGGCTATGGCGTTGACCCGAATTCCGGCTTCGGCAAAATGAACGGCCAGCCACTGGGTAAAATTGCTCACCGCCGCTTTGGCCGCGCCATAAGCCGCTACTTTGGTCAGGGGGAAGGGAGCGCTCATGGACGAAATATTGATAATCACCGGATGGGGCCGGCCGATCATCTGCTCGGCAAAGACCTGGATGGGAATAAATGTTCCCATGAAATTCAGACGGAAGACATAGTCAAAGCCGTCAGCCGACAAGTCAAAGAAGGTCTTGACCCCTTCCTGCCTGTCCGTCAAATCATCCGGCTGAAAGGTTTCTTTCGTGGTAATGCCCCTGGGATCATTGCCGCCGGCGCCATTGATCAGAATATCGCAGGGGCCCAGTTCTTGCTTTATGATGGCGGCGGTTTTCACGACGCTTTCCCGGTCCAGAACATCGCAAGCCACGGCGATGGCCTTGCCGCCGGCCTGATTAATTTCATCCGCCACCTGTCGGCCTTTTTCCGCCGTCCGATTCACCACCGCCACTTTTACCCCCTGACGCCCCAGTTCTTTGGCCATGGCGCTGCACAACACACCGCTGCCGCCGGTGATCACCGCTACCTTGCCTTTCAAGTTGCTGCTCACAGTTGTCTCCCCTTTCTTTTTGTTAAATCCAGACTAATATACTAATATATCAGTGTCAATATCTCATTGAAAATTTTTCTAAATGCTCTCCGGTTCGATCCTCTTCCCTAGTTCGCTTTTTTTTTATATAATGAAATAATATACATATCGTGTATTACCTATTGGTATAATTTTTATAAGGAGTCTAACTCATGAACACACGATGGAAGGCAAATTTGTTACTTTTAATGGCAGCTATCATCTGGGGGTTCGCTTTTGTGGCCCAGCGAGTGAGTGTAGACTATATGGGCCCGTTTAGCTTTAACGGCATCCGGTTCCTTCTGGGCAGTCTTTCTCTGGTGCCGCTCCTGTATTGGCGCAATAAACCCCAACAGGCTGATCGTGAGGCCGCTCCGGGGCCAGACCGGTATCAAAACGCACTGCCGGCCGGCATTTTGGCTGGAGCGGTACTGTTTGCAGGGGCTTCCCTGCAGCAAATAGGCCTGGTATACATCACCGCCGGCAAGGCTGCCTTTATCACCGGCCTGTACATTGTCCTGATACCCCTGGCAGGGATATTTTTGCGCCAGCGCCTTTCGGCTTTGTCCTGGCTATCCTGCGGTCTCGCCGTAATCGGTTTGTTTTTACTGTGCGTGAAAGAAAATTTGACTTTAGCCTACGGGGACTTTCTCGAATTCATCGGCGCCTTTTTCTGGGCCGCCCATATCCTACTGATTGGTCATTTTTCCCGTCGGGTAGATGTTCTAAAGCTGTCAGCCTGGCAATTCATCACCTGCGGATTATTGAGTCTGGGGACGGCGCTTTGGCTTGAAACCATAACCATGGCGAGCATTCTGGCTGCCGCCATCCCTATTCTGTACGGAGGCATTTGCTCAGTGGGCATTGCCTACACCTTACAGGTCATGGGACAGCAGTATGCCGCACCGACTCACGCCGCCATCATTCTCAGCATGGAGACGGTATTTGCGGCTATCGGCGGTTTTTGGCTGCTGGATGAAATTCTAGGAACCCAGGAGCTGTTGGGCTGTGCCCTCATGTTCGCCGGAATGCTGTTGTCGCAGCTTCAGAGTATAGAGCCGGCAAAAGACAGCGCTTTGGGCGAGACAACGTCACAGTTATAAACTCCGGGTGCAAAACGGGAAAACGAGAAACAAACCTGCTTTGCAGAGTATGTTTCCGTTTAAAAAAAAGGGATGGGGCAAAC
>NZ_AFGF01000143.1 GCF_000219125.1 Acetonema longum DSM 6540 | reverse complement strand
ATACTTTTTTTTGCTTTGATCCAGGTTGCTGCGCTCTCTTTTCGCTGAATGCTACTGATAATATTTTACTTTATCGGCATCATTGAATAAGTCGATTTTTTGATATACAACCTGCTTCATTGCCTCAATGCAGGGCGGATAAATGGCGTTAGGCTCGCGGATGACCGGGTCCTGCAGCACTTCACGGCATTTTCTATAGAACGCATCCTTGATATCACTGGATATATTGATTTTCGATATTCCCAGTTTTACCGATTCGGCTATTTCCGTATCGGAATTGGCCGAGCCGCCGTGCAGTACCAGCGGTATATCCACAATGGCTCTGATTTCCTTCAATAGATCCAGCCTTAGTTTGGGCCGCATATTTTTCGGGTAAATGCCGTGCGAGGTACCAATGGCAATCGCCAGGGTATCCACGCCCGTTCTGGCGACGAATTCCTTTACCGTGCCCGGTTCCGTATAGATAATTTTCTCCGTGCCGGCCTCACCGCCGTTTCCGGTTGTCCCGATGGTTCCCAGCTCGGCCTCCACGGAAACATTGACGGCCCGGGCCACTTCCATGACTTTTTCGGTAATCGCGACATTCTCTTCAAAAGACAGCAGCGAGGCGTCAATCATCACGGAAGTAAAGCCGCAGTGAATGGCTCTGATGATCTGATCAAAACTCCCGCCATGATCCAGGTGGATCACTGCCGGTATGTTGCTTTTTATGATTTCTTCGCGCACAGCGGCAATAAAACTGTCTTCCACGAAGGACAATTCATCCGGGTGAATGGCAATAATCACCGGAGCCTTCTTCTCCCTGCAGGCTTCCATAACGCCTTTTAAAATCATGCTGCTGCTTACATTAAAAGCCGGTACGGCAAACCGGTGTTTTTGCGCCACTGACAGCAATGCTTTCATATTCATCAGCATACTCTTTTATCCCCTTTAGTTTTTATTGTTTGAACCGGATAACCGTATATAATGCCTTACGATTTCCAGACTGTCCTTTTCCACCTGGTCGACTAAATCGTAGTAATTGATATCCGGCTGCTGCCGGAGCCTGTTTTTCACGGCGGCGGTGTTGGCATTCATGAAGTCGCAGCCCACATTGATCTTATTAATCCCATGTTGAACCGCCTGCAGGATATTTTTCTCGCCCGAACCGGAACCGCCATGAAGAACCAGCGGCATGTCTGTCAATTGCTTGATCTTTCTTAACCGTTCAAAATCAAATTCAGGAATCATGCCCCCGGGATAATTTCCATGCGAAGAACCAATGGAAATGGCTAAGGCGTCGATCCCGGTTTCTTTGGCAAACCGGAACGCTTCCTCCGGATCGGTATACATGGAATTCCCGGTTAATTCGGCCCCTTCCGCAGCTCCAATACAGCCAATTTCGCCTTCCACGCTTACTCCTTGGGGATGGGCAAATTCAACGATTTCCTTGGTCATCGCGATATTTCCCTCCAGGCCAAAACGTGAAGCATCTACCATTACGGAAGAAAACCCGTCCTGTATTGCCTTCTTTAACAGTAAAACATCCTGTCCATGATCAAAGTTCAACGCTACTTTAATGTTGGTTCTGTTGGCCAAGATTTTCACTATGGGTGTTATCAATTCACTGTCGCAATGATTCACTAAATGATCCTGATACAGATTGACAATAACCGGGGCGTTTTCCTTTTCGGCAGCCCGGATTACCGTTCTGGCCGTTTCTAAATTGAAGCAATTGATCGCCATAACAGCGTAAGATCCGGCATGGGCTTTATGCAGCATATCGGTCATGGAAACATACATGAGCTACACTCCTCGCGACTTATTTTATCGTGATGCCTGACAAATCAACCTCTTCCTCTTGATCATCGGCCTCCTGTTCCTGAGCGGCATCTTTTTTAACGCTACCAGCAATAATGCCGTGACAACACTGCCAACACCTAAGGCCACCAGGAAGCCCAGCGGATTTTGCATGGCCGGGACGATAAACATACCGCCTGAGGGAACCGGCGATCCTACATTCAGCAGCATGATCAGCATACCGCCGATGGCTGCGCCGAAAGAACAGGAGAAGATGACCCGGACCGGATCGACAGCGGCAATCGGGATGACCCCCTCTGTGATCATGCAAATCCCCATAGGAAAGGCTATTTTGATATTGTCGGCTTCACTTTTGCTGTATCTTGCTCTTCGGATCAGCCAGGATAAAGTCACTCCGAACGGCGGAATCATGGAGGCGCAGATTTTAATAGCTTCCGGCCCATACACTTTTTCGATCAGCAATCCATCCGCGAATAAAGAAGCGACTTTATTGACCGGGCCGCCGAAATCAAACGCGGCCATGGCCCCCATAATCGCCCCGAACAAAGCTTTGGAACCACCCTGCATATTGACCAGCATATCCTTCAGGGCAAACGATGCCGCCGCAATGAGTCCGCCAATAATAAAGAACATAATAAAGCCTACAATCAGCGATGCCAACAGCGGAACAATCATCATCGGCATTAAGCCTTGCGCCCAGACTGGAACTTTGATATGACGTTTTAGATAGTTAACGCACCAGCCGGACAAGTAACCGCCCAGCATGCCGCCAAGAAAACCGGCTCCCATGACATTGGCGATCATCCCCATTAATAAACCCGGCGCAATCCCCGGCCTGTCCGCGATGGAATAGGCAATGGCCGCCGCCATAACGGCCGGAATCAGCCCCATGCCGTATACCCCTAAAGTAACCGCCGCTTCCCACAGACTATAGCCCTGCTTATAATCGGAAATTAAAGCCGGATTGCCGCCGACGATATTCCCGATGGCAATGAGCAGCCCAGAAGCCACTACCAAAGGAAGCATATACGATATTCCCGTCATAGCATGCTTTTTTAATTGCAGTTTTTCGAACATAATGACAGCCCCCATTCATTTTTTCAAATTCCCAGTTCCGCCTGGATTTTGTTTAATAATGCTTTGGGAGATTTTATTGCAATATGGGTCGGGATTTCCACCACTTTTTTACCCTGGAAACGTTCCCTGCCGCCAATTTTAATATCCGCCGCAATAATGACAACATCTGCCGCCGCAATATCTTTAGCCGATAGCTCATTTTCGGTCCCTATCGTCCCCTGGGTTTCAATATGAATGGTATGATTTAATGCCTGAGCGGCTTTTATCAGCTTTTCTTTGGCAATATAGGTGTGCGCAATTCCGGATGTACACGCTGCAATACCAACGATATTCATGTCAACCCCTCCGCTTTCCGGTTTTCTTCATTGCATATTTTGAGACAGCAGTCGAATCACGTCCTTCTTATCCTGAGTCGTTAACAGCTTCTGCAATATTTCGTCATCGGCTAAAGCAGCGGCTACCTGGGATAACAGTTTTAAATGAACCGTTGTTTTATCTACATTTCTGACGGCAAACAAGATCACGAAATGTACAGGCAAATCATCAGGAGTTTCCCATTTTAACGGATTCCCGGTTCTGCCAACGGCAATGGAAGTTACGCTTACGGCGTCTGATTTGCCATGCGGAATCGCAATATGCCCGCCAATGCCCGTCTGTCCTTCCGCTTCACGCGAGTAAACAGCTTTTATAAAGGATTCTTCTATACTCAATTTTCCGTCTTTGTACAGTCTGTTGGTGAGCTGCCGGATGGCTTCATCCTTAGTGGTAGCATTCATTTCCAGATCAATCAGATTTTCGTTTAAAATACTGTCGATTTGCACCTTTTCTCCATCTCCTTTGGGTCCGTTGTTCTATTTTTATTTTTCCTATTGGTTTGCAGACACCGCGTTTTTAACTTTTAAAATGTCGATTTCATTAAAAAGCGCACTGACCAGAACAATAGGAATATCTTTGGATAAATTAATATGAATAGTGGTTAGAATTAAATCAATTTTTTCCTTATCTAAAACCTGTGTAATATGATTGGCAGATACTGTATTGACTATCTCCCATTCCGGAAAAGCATTTTTTACCCTGGTTTTAAGTAAATGTGAAGTGCCGATTCCCGATGAGCAGACAATTAAGGCCCGTTTCACCGATGATTGTTTTTCTAAAGACGCTTGAAAGTAGACCACAATGTAACTAATTTCATCGTCGCTGATTTTGTGCAGAATCGGCAAGTTTTTTTGTTTGAGAAAGCTGTGCTTTACAATTTCAAACATAACCGGAAACTCTTTTTTAATATCCTGCAATAACGGGTTGCTGATTGAAATATCATATTGTATTCTTTTCAACAGCGAGCACATGTGCAAAAACAAATTTTGCTGCAGCGCACTGTCTTTGCTAAAATCCACCTGCAATGTATGAGAAGCATCTTCAATCAACTGCCATGTCGTTTCTTTTTCTTTCGAGGTTTCAGAAGTTACATCGATAATGAAATTTTCGCTTGCCTCTATGCTGCAGGAAGTAAAATACTGATAAATATAGAACACTTCTATTTCCGGCACTTTTAGGCCAATATACTTGTTTATTTTATGGATGACATATTGAGCCACCCGGAATATTTGTTCGTTTTTTATTTCCCTGTCCTTTTCCTGCAGCACCTCATAGTCCGCTTTAAAACTGTCATTGCGCAACCGTTTGATCAAAATAACCAGATGAGTGAAAATATTAATATAGTAGGGGTCCTTAATGGCCGCACCTAACATATTTTCAACAGCTTTTAATAAATGCCCGATAAAAGCAAAATCTTCCTGGGGAAACTCCTTAAACATATAATGGTGGTTTTCCCGGGCCAAATAAGAGTCTTCCTGAAAAGCTACAGGCATGTACTCCAGAATTTGCATTAGCATTTTTCGTATATTTCTTTCCTTGCCTTCTATATAAGTACCCTTATGAGAACGGATCAGACTTAAATGATAGGGTTCCAGTTGTTGTTCAATGCTTTTCAGATCATTGACGATGGAAGCATTGCTAACGTAATAATATTCCGACAAACCTTTTATTGACGATTCCTGAGGCGACTGAAGCAAGAGAAGGATCAGCAAATGTTTTCTTCGTTCATTGACACTCATCCCCGGCAGATTTTTTTGCCGGTTAAGGCCGTTGCGGCTAATTGTAGGTAAAGAGGATAAATCCATTTGCAATCCTTTGCCCTGACTTTGTTTGATGAGATTGTTATTCCCTGTCTTTTTCTTTATGGATACAATGTCACGATAAATTGTCTTAGGTGAAACCTTTAAGAAATCAGCTAAGGTATTAGCCGAAACATAGCCATCGGATTTTGCTAAAAAAGTAACGATTTTTGTTTCGCGCACTGTTAAATTTTCCACTATCGCCACCTCTTTGAAGTTAATGCTTGCACTGTTTTTAGCAACAAAGTTAGCTTTTAATCTATTGTTATTCTAGCAACAAGAATATTTTTTGAAAATACTAATTAGTGTCCACAATTTACAGACATTTTTAGATGCGCCCGTCACTTTCATCCCTTCTCCGCTGTTTTCAACAAAGGTCCTATTGACGCATAAAAACCAATGCGAGACCCCAGCCTCCCGGCGTCAGGACGGTCAACCGCAGACGCCATGCCGGTCGAATGGCAAAAAAACCTGCCGGCCCGCTTTGAACAGCGGCCGGCAGGTCTCATATATGCCAATTCTCCCTGTGGCTTATCAGATATTCCCGGGACAGCAGCACCGTTTTCCCGGATCAGCAGGAGGCATCGGCCGGAAAGATGATTCCGGCTCTCTTTCTTGCCATTGTCTGAATTTCGCTGACAAGCAGACTGTGATCCAGCATTTGATAGCATTTTTCCAACGCGTTATGTTTAATCATAGCTTCAAATGCAATAAATTCATTGACCATACGGTGCTCATATGTATTTTCATTGACCAGGGAGCTTTTTCCATCATTCATGATCAGTTCAAAACTCATGCAGACATTAGCCGGAGTATTTTGGTATATGCATCCCTGATCCCCCTGAATAGTATTGGCAATGGGCGCCTTGCAATCCTTCGCCCCCACACAGGTGCATTGAAAGGTTCCATAATCCAATATCAATATTCCGGACGTATCGATCCCTCTTTCCACATTGGGATAATATTCAACATTCTTAGGCCTGCCAAATAACCCCACCACATAATGGATGTTATAAATATTGAGATCCATCAATGCGCCGCCGGAAAATTGGGGATCAAAGGCAGGCAGAACCTGGCCTTCCTTAAAACGGTCATATCGTCTGGAATACTGGGAATAGTTGCATTGAACAATCTTTATATTACCGAGAGCAGGCAGCAGCTCTTTTATTTTTTTATAATTCGGCAGGTATTGGGTGGTAATGGCTTCAAACAGAAACAGCTTCTTTTCTCTGGCCAGTTCAGCCAATAGCAGCGCTTCCCGGTAATTTGACGTAAACGGTTTTTCCACAATAACATTCTTGCCTGCTTCCAGGGCCGCCTTGGCAAAGGGAAAATGCAAATTATTAGGCACTGCAACATAAACAGTGTCTATCGCACTGTCTAACAATTCATCATAGCTGACAAACCTATTTTGAATGTTATATTTATCCGAAAGATCTTTCAGCGCCGCTTCACTTCTTTTGGTACCGCAAATGGCTGTTAATTCCGTTTCCTTTAAATAAGCAGTGATTGTCAGAAACTCCTGTACAATCATTCCCGAGCCTGCAATGCCTAATTTCATTTTCTAACCTCCGATATCTTTTCATACCCGCCAGCCCCCTGTCCGGGACTTTCACCTTAGAGATGACGTCTATGCGGATGTGCCTGATAAAGGCTCCCCCCGCCGAAGCGGAGGAAGTCTTTTGGCCTGCGCCTTAAATGGGACCGGCTATTTTTCAGTCTTCATCTGCTTGATCAATTCCAGGCGTTCTTTGATATTTTTCTCCAGTCCCAGACCGGCAGGCTGATAATACTGCCGGCCTTTCAAATTGTCCGGCAGGCACTGCATATTCGTTACTTTAGCCGCAGCATCATGGGCGTACTGATACCCCTTGCCATAGTCGAGGTTTGCCATCAGCCGGGTGGGAGCATTCCGCAGGTGCAATGGCACACCCTCGGCCATGGTGCTGTTAGCATCCCGTTTAGCGCTTTCGTAGGCCACATACAGGGCATTGGACTTGGCAGCCACGGAAAGGTACACCACCGCCTGAGTCAAGTGCACATTGCACTCCGGCATCCCCAGGAAATGGACGGCGTTATACACGGCAACAGTCATTTCCAAAGCCCGGGGATCGGCCAGCCCGATATCTTCCGAGGCAAAACGGACCAGTCTGCGGGCAATAAACAGGGGCTCCTCCCCTGCTTCCAGCATTCGGGCCAGCCAGTAGACCGCGGCGTCAGGATCGCTGTTGCGCATGGATTTATGCAGGGCTGATATGAGATTATAGTGTTCCTCCCCGTTTTTATCATACAATAATGCCTTCTTCTGAATGCAGCCCTCCACAGTCTCTTTGCTGATGACCGTGGCGTCCCCCTGCCTGTCGCCGCCCGCCACCGCCATTTCCAGCACATTCAGCGCCGTTCGGGCATCGCCGTTGGCATAGACGGCAATCAGCTCCAGCAGCTCTTCGGCAATCGCAATATTCTGGCCGCCATAACCTCTTGGCTCCCGCAAGGCATACTTTAACAGTTTGATGATATCCTCTGTCTGCAAAGAATGCAGCACAAACACCCTGCTGCGCGAGAGCAGGGCGGAGTTAACCTCAAATGAAGGATTTTCCGTCGTAGCGCCGATGAGAATAATGTTGCCCTTCTCCACATGCGGCAGGAAAGCATCCTGCTGCGCCTTGTTAAAACGATGGATTTCGTCCACAAAGATCACAGTCCGCTCGCCCATCCGCCGGGTCTGTTCCGCCTTGACCATGATTTCCTTGATCTCTTTGATGCCGGAGGTCACGGCACTAAAGGTTACAAACCTGGCATGAGTCATATTGGCGATGATCATGGCCAGGGTCGTTTTGCCGACGCCGGGCGGCCCCCACAAAATCATCGAGGTAATGTTATCGGATTCGATGATCTGCCGCAGCACCTTGCCTTTGGCCAGGATATGCTCCTGCCCAATATATTCGTCCAGGTTCCTTGGCCTGATCCGGTCGGCCAGCGGGGCTTTGTGCATACTTTCAAAAAAAGTGCCTTGTACATAATCCATGCAGCACACCTGACTTTCACAAAACAGTACGTATGTTCTGGTTATATATTATCATCTAATGGAAAAAATGCAAGCCAGGCATGCGTAAAGGCGCCGGCTTGCATTTTTTATGTCTTAGCTGTTTATCTCACAGCCCGGTCAGCATATTCATCTCAAACTGCAATAACTTAAGATTCCTGTTTTTTATCAACAGACAGATGTTTATATATTTTGACCCATTTTTTCGGCAAGAGCCAAAGCCAGTCATGAGATTCAATGAGCTCCACCGGTCACCGGCAGCGCCGCAATTTATTTTTTGAGCGCTAAACCCACAGAAAATGCCGGCCCGCTCTGCTGCCCAACTTGATATACTCTTTCCGACGGACTGAATACAATAGGCGATACCTTTGCTAAAACAGGCACCCCTTTTTCATTTTAAAACGCGTCGGCCTTTTCGTCCAGCAAATGCGCCATGGCGCGCAACTCCTGGGTAGCGCCGGCCATATGGGCAATCGCCCCGGCCACCTGGGAGATTCCCTCCTCCACCTGGCCGATCTGATTACAGGTCGCTGCGCTGCCGGCCTGAATTCCCCTGATGACCGCACTGATTTGCGAAATCGATTCCGTGCTGTTTGTCGCCAGCTTGCGGATTTCTTCCGCGACCACGCCGAACCCTCTTCCCTGTTCCCCCACTCTGGCTGCTTCTATCGCCGCGTTAAGTCCCAGCAGATTGGTCTGTCCGGCAATTTCCTTAATGAACCCCAGCACGCGATTGGTCTCCGCGACCTGAGCCTGGGATTCTTTGGCCATCTGTGCCAGGGCCCGGGCAATGCCGCTTATTTCCTGGGATTGCGCCGTGATCTCCTGGGCGGTGCCGGCTAAAGTACTGATATGATTGAGTAAATTCCCGGCCATATCCTTCAGGGTTTGCTGGCGGTCCAGCGACTGGGAAACGGCGATTGAACCGATGATTTCGCCCTGACCGTTATAGACGGCTCCCACCTTGACCGTATAAGGAAAGCCATGCAGCTGTTTGTCCAGCGTCACCTTTACATGCGGCAGCTGCCCGTGAATCAGCTTGTAAACCCCGGACCCCGGTTTTAGCGGTGAATGGGGCTGAGTACGAAAATCAAGATCCTTTGCCGGCAATCACCGGGATAAACATCGACATCGTCGCAACATTACTGAGAAAACCGGACATAATGCCCGCGGTGCTTAATATCAGTGCCATTGCCAAAAGCTGATGATTGCCAACCCGGCGGACAATGGCGTTGCCGATTAACTGCGCCACCCCGGTCTTGAACAAGGCATGTCCGACGACCATCATGCCGGAAATCAGCATAACCAGACTCGAAGAAAAGCCGCTAAAGGCAGTGGTGAAGCTGACCGTCTTAGTCAAAACCAGGGCAATACAAACGGCAACCGCAGTTACGCCAATCGGAAAGATTTCCGTTGCCCAGAACAGTAACGCCACCACCGTGATTATCATTGCGATTGTTGATTCAGCCATCAATTTCCCTCCCAGCATTTTTTACGCCCGGATCTTCCCGGCCCCATCCTGTTGCTTGTCCGGCCCGAAGCCCTCAAGGAGGTTGCCGCCGGCATCAAATTCCATTATCAGCGGCCGGCCGCAGACCACAATGTTCTTCATGCCGCGCGCTTCGTCGAGCATAGCCTCGGAAATATAGATTTCACCCAAATGCAGAGTATCTCTGATCCTGACCATTCTTATTTTGGACAGATCCCGGATATTGCAGGTCTTCACGGCGGCTGCTATCGCCTCCCGGTCGGCAGGCATGATCATCGGAATGCGAACCGTGGCCGAGATCGCAATTGTCAAGGCATTGGCATACATAGCGTCATGATCAATTTTGTCGACCAGTTCGCGCGTCGTGAAATCAGCCATTCCCAGACCGTTGGCATTGCCATGCGTCTGCTGCGTCAGATCCAGCACCACCAGCTTGTTGACAGCGGGCCCGCCCGTCATATAGGGGACCGCATAGCGTCCGGTGATATTCGGGTCCATACCCCCGCCGGAGATTTCCTTGCCGATCTGATCCACAACCAGGACATCCATTGGATCGAAAAATATCCGCGGCATACTTCTTTTCGCCTCTACCAGCAGCCGCTGCTCGGCCTCAATAATCTCCTCAGCCGGCAGGGCAGCGATCCTGGCGATTTTATCATAGGGATTTTCCACCGTGGCGATGCCGAACAGAATCCGGGTGCGCTCCAGCTTCATCCGGGCCATGCTGACGATATTCTCCGCCATATGCTCAAAGCCGCAGGCATGGCAGGAATCGGCCCCCTTCTGCTTGCCCAGCCCGATGGTGATCATCTTGGCCAGCCCGCTCTCGCAGGGGCCCCGGAACTGGGTATGCGGCTTCACCCGGTTGATGACCACGATGCCGTCTGCCTCACTGGCATTTTTGTCCATCAGCACGGCCAGCCCATTATCCAGCCGGCCGATTTCGACAACCTCCATTGACGACACGACCGGGCAGCCGGCGCTCTCCTCCGTGATCCCCAGATTGGCCAGCACCTGCACCTGCCCGGCGGCAGTGGCTCCCCCGTGGCTGCCCATCGCGGGCACGATGAACGGCTGCCCGCCCCGCTGCCGGATCCCGTCAGCGACGGTGCGCGTTATGTCCGCAATCCGGTCCAGGCCCCGGCTGCCTACGGCAACGGCGATCCTCATGCCGGGCTTGATCCGGTCGCCCACGCCCGGCCTGTCCAGCTCCGACCGCAGAACAGCCGCCGGGTTTTCCAGTTCCGCCGCGGGAAAAATCTGCCGCACCTTTACCATCCGCGGCAGCGGTACATCCTTCAGCAAATCCTGAATGACTCCCATCTGTCCACCTCCCCTGTAAATTGATTCAATTCCGATCTTCAGCAAATTCAATGCCCGTTTTGCTCCCGCTTCAGCCGGGATCTTCCCGGAAAAAGGCAAAGGCCGAGATGCCTAAAAGCAAGCCGCAGGCCGGGACCAGAAAGGCGGCCCGGTACGCAGCCACAGAATATACCCCGGGTGAAAGCAACGGATACCAGCGGATCACCAAACCCATTACATATTGATAAAAAGCGCCGCCGCCAAAGAGAAAAATATTCAGCGCCCCGACAGCCGTGCCGACAAATTGGGCCCGGTACATTTCCCTGGCACAGGCAAAGCAGGAGACAAAGGGGCCGCCCGACAACCCATACCAGAAGAATAAACCGTACAACATGAGTTCAGGCATTTGATCCGTAAAGAATATAAACGGAACATAGCAGGAAATATGCAGGATACAGCCCCAGAGCAAAACGGTCCTGCGCGATTTTAACACCTTGTTCGACAGATACCCGGCCAGCGGGCAGCCGATAACCATGCCAAGCGGAAACATCATGAGGATATTACCGGCAGCCTGCCCGGACATGCCGTAGATATTCTGCAGGTAAGGACCCGCCCATAACGATCCCACCCCCATAAACGAGCCATAGTAGGAAAACAGCAGCAGTCCCAGTAAATAGAACGGCTTGTGACCAAATACGGCCTTCACCGCTGCCGCGAAAGACACGCTCCGGACGGCTGAAACCCGAGACTGCCCGCTGCGGTCCCGGGGAGCCGGAAAGCCCAGCTCGGCCGGCTTGTTGCGAATGACCTTATAGGTCATTACACCGGCTAACACCGTGAGCCCGGCCACCACACCGAAAGAGTGGCGCCAGCCTATATGTTCCATAAGAATAACCAGAGGGGTGGTGGATATCAGCGCTCCTATATTGCCGACAGCCAGCAGAATGCCGGAATAGGTGGCCATTTCATCCGGCCGGTACCAGTCGGCCAGGATACGCATGGCCGCCACATAGACGACGCCGACGCCAAAGCCGATGATAAACCGCCCCAGCGCCAGCAGCGCCGCATTGGGCGCCCGGGCGAAAACAAAGCCGCCGATGCCGGCCAGGAGCACAAAAGCCGCAATGGATGGGCGATAAACAGCGTACCGGCAACGATATTCGACACTGCCCGGCATATGGGATAAGACACCGCATCCAGCGGCAGCAGCAGCACATGGTTCCGGACGCCGATCCGGCCGTTTTCCCGGCGATAGCCCAGTATTTTGGTATTCATGCTTACCACCTCGCACTTTTGATATTGTGAATATGCACCCATTCCCCCGGGCTGATGTTCCGGGTTGCCTTGCCGATGGTTTCCCCGTATTCCAGGACCGCTTCGCCGGCCTTGACCGGCTTCAGCGCGATCTTATGGCCGAGGGGAATATCATGGCCGGACTGGACCATGGTTTCCTGATTGGTGTCCAGGAAGACGCCGGTTACCTTTTCACCAGTCTTGATATCCTGAACGGCTACCCCGACATTGTCTTCCCGGCCATGGATTAAAAATTTGTGATTCATGCTCCTTCCTCCCATCCGTTTTTTTTACAGAATCCAGACCATTCTCAGGTCATCTTTTACACACGCACCGCCATGAACAGGCGATTGCCCGGGAAAAATTCCGCCGGCGGCCCCTCCCTCTTTGGACAATCCATTGTCGCGATGCTGGGATTGGGTTATAATGTAGACAAGTGCTTCTGGAAAATCATGCTTTTGTGCAGCTGCTCCGTTTTAGCGGCCGCATGCTTGAATTTTCTGCTTTCCAGGACTGTGGGTCCCGGTTTTCAAGGGATCAGTGTCCCCTTCTTTGCCATCCCCTTTTTTTCAGGCATGCCTGTCCCCCTGTTTCACCGTTTACACTACTTTAATTTCAAAACAATTACACAGGCTTTCGCATCTAGTCATTTTTTAGTAACCAGATGATCATTAGTAACCGGCTTTTCTCTAATTGAAACAGGTAACAATAACGCCATTAACACAACTATAGATCTTACCGCGCGCTCCATACTTTGGCCGATGCTCCACGACGACCAGCTCCTCCAATATGACATAAAGCAAATGTTGTAATTCCAGCTTGGCTAAGGCCCATCTCTTCTGAATCCGCAATATCTTTTATGTAGCATATAATCACCACCTTTCTTTTGTTGTCTTAAAGACAACTGATTATCTTTATTATAGTTGTCTTTAAGACGACTTGCAAGGAGTTTTTGTAAAATGTTTGAGAAAACTATATTTGGCTTTAGACTTCGCGAACTAAGGCAAGGGCACAAAATTTCAGTCCCACAATTAGCTGATACATTTAAGATACATAAAGGAACTGTGAGCAATTTAGAATTAGGCAAGAAGTCTCCCAGTATTGATCTGGCCGTAGCGCTCGCCGACTACTTCAACGTCTCTCTCGATTATCTCGTCGGCCGGTCTGATAACCCAGACCGTAGGTAATTAAACCAAAATATGCTTGTTTTTCTTAGTTGAATATTTCAATGTCAGTTGACTATTTATTAGGCTTGTCCGACAAGCCAGAAAGAAGATGATTGTATGAGGAATCCTATTATCATTACTATTGTATGTGCAATTATAGTATTTACTGGCGTAATTGTTTGGTGGTCAGGTAATGAAAAATACGAAACTTCGAAATCTACCATCACTGAACAAGCAAAATCTGAGCCTCAAAATCAGCAAACGCATTCTCAAGCGATTAATGACGACCTTAAAAAAATCAAAGCAACATTTACAATCGACTGGCCAGCCAAAAAAGGGAATAGCACAAAATATATAGTTGAAATTCAAAATACATCTGACAAACAATTCAAGGGAAAAATTCGTGTTATCCCTTCTACATCTTCCATTATGGGATCATGGTCAGAAGATATTCCCAGTCTCCTGCCCGGTGAACGCAAAACCATGTTTTCCTTTGCAGAAATCAAGCCTGATACAAAATTCTCTTATGAAATTGAAGGTTCGTTTTTTAAGTTCAATCAGGATGTTATGCCGGGTTTAAACTATGAAATAATTCGCACAAACTCTGGCGAAGGTTATATGACGTTTTTTGTCTATACGCCAAAAAACGACTCTGAAACTTTAATCAAGATTTGCCAAGACATGAAAAATAAATATGCCAGCAACCTCAAGATAGGCTTTCAAATCCGCTTTTTTGGCCATAAATCGGTTGTCGAAATGAAAGAAAATTTTGCTGCTTATGCTTTCACAAAACCCCTAAATCTCTCAAAATTAACTCTTTTTAACAAAGAAACAGGTGTCGAAACTGTTGCGGCAGAAAATATATAAATCAAAATCAGTCTTGCCATGAGTTAAAATCAGATCTGCCCTAGTCCTGATGAGGCAGCTTTCCAGCGCATTCCGGGTTTTGGCTGGATTCCAGCTGATGTCGAAATATTGCAAAATGATCTGGCCGAGTCGTTTATGGATTTACCTGAAGGATTCTCCGCTGATTTTGCTTTTCGGGTTACCGGCAACAGTATGAAATATGTTGGCATTCAGGAGGACGACATAGCCTTTATCAAACGGTCGGACGACGACGCTATAGGGCAGGTTATCGCATCATCATCTGGCCGTTGATGATGCAATTCGCTTAGGATTTTTGTGCGAAAAAATGGCCAAGCGGGTTTACGCTCAGCCAATCCGGTTTTTCGGGATATTCTGTTGACGCCACAGCACCATATTGATGGTGTGGTGGTGGCCCTGCTTAAGAAGCAGGTGCCAGCTCTGGCGGATTATGAAAGGCTTTTGGATCATAAGCATCTTTTGGACGCTATATGGTCGGAGATTGCCGCTCTGGCAGGTAAGAATGGAATACCGGCAGAGTTTGTTAAAAGGCTGATTGAGGTGCAAGTGGCGATGGCGGGGAAGAGGTCGTAAGTTAAATAGGAAAACTAAGAATTCCAGCTGGTTCGCTGAAATTTTTAGTTTTTCTGGAAACACATTCTCGTTTCAACATATTAATTTATTGAATGCTCATTCTCTAATTTTGGCAATAACACACCGAAGCATTTAAGCAAAAATTTCTCACGAAAGATTATTTAATAAGATTATATTTAATTTTGTTGTGAATATGGGTATTATTTAGCTATTTGAACAGGTGGTTGTTTTACATGGAACAACGGAATCTTTATGTAGACAGTAGGATTCTGCATCGAATCAGGTATGATCGCGATAATTACTCCGAGTGTATTTATTGCAGTCAAACAGCAGATTCCAGGGAACACGTGCCATCAAAGGTATTTTTACACAAACCTTACCCTAAAAATCTAAGCATTGTTCCTTCATGCAGCAAATGCAACAATGGATATTCCCAAGACGAGATTTTTGTTTATTTATGCATCGAAAAGTTGAAAAAATGCTATTATCAAGATTATGAATTTTGCAATGAAACTCTTTCGCGAATAAAAAAATATCAAAACATTGCAGACGAAGTGGATAGCTTGATAAAGAACCAAGGTTTGTTACCAATTAACCCTTATGCTCTTACAGATGCTAGAATAAGCAACGTACTTGAAAAGCTGGCACTAGGCCATGCGGTATATGAATTAAGTATTGGCTACAATTCCTATAGTTGGTCTGGGAAATGCAATTCCATTTTATAAATTTCTCCCCAATTTATGTGCTGATGAAATTGAAGAAATTGACTCCTGTTTTAATTTAAATGATGAATGTTTTCCAGAAATAGGATCTAGAATTTATGATAAAATTTATGTAATTAAGGCAATAACTAACGAAGGCATGGATTTTTCGCTGTGGTTGCTTGATTGGATTGATGTTCAAGATAAAGCTTATAGATATACATGCTATCTTTTTGGCAACACCATAATAGTTAAAATAGTAATTTTTGAATTTTTGTATGCTGTAATAACCTTTGAAGAAAATCTGTAATAAAAACAATTTAATTTATTTAAGTACGATATCTTGATATATACCTTTTACTTCTGTGTCCCATGTTCTTGCTTCAATTTCGTGCAGCTTTGATATCATATTATGATACTCTGTCAATTTCTTATCAAAATTTTCAGGATTTATTCCCTGTAAATGCATAAATTTCAAAGTGCAAATCAATAAAATAATTAAAGCATTTGCCAACGCACTTACACCTAATGAAATTGCTTTTCCATATTTTCCTTCTTGCATATCATTAATAAAATCTTTTTTTTGCTCCAAAATATCAGCATCCAAATGTGCTATTTGACTGCTTAATTTATAATCACATACCAGACTAATATATAAAATTGGGGTCAAGCTCATTCTGAAATATTTTTAAAAGACCATTATTTT
>NZ_AFGF01000142.1 GCF_000219125.1 Acetonema longum DSM 6540 | reverse complement strand
CAATGTCATTAAGTTAAGAAGTTGAGCATGACTCAGGAAAAGGACCGAGTACGAAAAAATGTACTCGGTCCTTTTTTTATAAAAATGCAAAAAAGGGTTGACAAACAGTCAAAAAAATGCGGCGAAGCCCCTTGAATGAATCCATTTTTGGAGGTTTCGCCTATGACGTTTTCTGAAAGCGTGAAAAAGGTACTGCTGGAAAAAATACAGAACATGGCCGCCTGCCCCGGGCCGTTTGTACGGAATCCAGGCAGCGATTTTACAAGAACACGAAAGCTTGATTTTGCCACAACCATTCGGTGTCTGATTGCCATGGAAAGCGGCAGCCTGAAAAAAGAATTGTTGGAGCTTTTCCACTACCATCCTGACACTGCAACGGTCTCGGCTTTTAACCAACAACGCCAAAAAATACTGCCGGAAGCGTTAGAGGTTCTCTTCCGGGAGTTCAACAAAGCCTTTGCACAATACCAAACATACCGTGGATATCGATTGCTCGCCTGTGATGGCACCGACTTGAACATCCCTCGAAATTCAAGGGATCCGGACAATTATTTTCAGTCCAACCCTGGAGAAAAGGGGTTTAATCAACTCCATTTGAACGCCCTGTACGATCTATGTAGCAGGCGCTATACCGACGCCGTCATCCAGCCGGGGAGAAAAAATAACGAGTGCCGCGCCCTAGCGGACATGATCGACAGATGCGATGCCGGGAGCAAGACGATCTTTATCGCAGATCGCGGCTATGAATCCTACAACATTTTTGCCCACACCGAACAGCGGGATATGTTTTATCTGGTGCGGGTACGGGAT
>NZ_AFGF01000141.1 GCF_000219125.1 Acetonema longum DSM 6540 | reverse complement strand
GTCCCTTATGCCAATAGACAAGTGATCGGCAAAATTAATATTGATATAACTATTGATCGAAACATCCCTTTAACTGTAATGATATAGTAGTGCTCCTATGAGAAAGACACAAAAGTAGTTCTGGAAGTTCTCTAGGAAGAGGCGACTGTGAATGAAATCCCTGCACAGCACGGCTTAAATCTCGTAATGGTCAGCCGATTCGAGCAGAATTTCTAGAGCGAGCCTCTGATGTTTTAAAAGAGGCCCTTCGGAATCCGATAAGGAATTAGCGGCAGAAAAGCAACGAGTTGCCCGACTAGAGAGAAAAGTCAGCCAGTTGACCTATGAGGGAGGCTGGCTCAAAAAAATCCAAAAAAATTATCAAGTACCACGAAACGTAAGCCTCTGCTAGAGACCGGCCCTGCCTGTCTCACAGTCAAGCGCCAGGCAGAACTTCTGAGTGGCAACCGAATGAGAGCCTACAGAAAGCCAAGTCCTCTCCAGATTAAGGACAGGACTTATTTCTTATGCGCCGGATTGATGGAATCCATACCGACGAGCCAACCCGAAGATACCGGACCCTGACGCATCTTCTGCAGCGTGAAATGGATGTAGCCATCAACCGGAAGAAAATCCGCCGATTGATGCGGGACATGGCCATCTATACGATTTGAAGCAAATGCTACCACCAACAATGAGCCGGCTTGAGCAGGTTTGGAGCATTGATATTACATACATCCGAATGCATAAAGGCTTTATGTACCTGTTCGTGATCATTGACGGGTACACCGATATATCGTAAATTATGAACTTTCCAGTACCCTAGACAAATCCCTTGTATGGGCTTGCCTAAAACTTTTAGGAAACCGGAAATCACCAATAGCGGCCAAGGCGGCCATTTTACGAATCCGTAGTACATTCAGTTGCTGGAAGACAGCCGGGGTGAAAATATCCATGGATGGCATAGGCCAATGCTTGATAATGCCCGAACGGAACGATTTTTTCGAACTCTTCAGTACGATTGATTTTATATCAATGAATATCAGACTCTTCGAAGCTACACCCTATAACGCTTATCGGCCACATTCCGCTTTAGGTGGAGCGTATCCCGTTCAATATTATCTCAACCATGTGCCTAATGGGCCCGTTTCTTATCAAACCCATACAGAGAAAAGCATAACTTATTTTTCTCCATTCTGCGTCTGGATATAAGGAAACATTATACTTTTTTAGTCGTTAGAATGCGAAGAAAAGCTAAATGGGTAATGATATTCTGGTGCGGCGGAGCCGCAGTTCGGTGTGGCATGAGCCACGTGGAACTACTGAGCCGCCCTTTATCTGCTAGATCATTCGCTCAATCTCTTATCTAACCCGTATACCTCACGCATAGAAATATCTTTGGATGGATTGATACTTTGTATGCGTCATGAAGGATACGGTCCAGTATGGCATCTGCCAGTGGACCATCGTTGCCGCCAAGCTGCTCATACCAGCCTTCTGCTTTGTATTGAGAGCAGAAAATGGTAGAAGATTTCTTTCGGCTTGGCTTTCTCACTCTGGTGGGGATAATAGCAGCACCGTGTGCTCAGCCATTTCGTGATAAACAGTATGGATTTGCTGATTGTACCAGCCACCTGCATGTACCACAGCCGTCTTGCAGTTATCAGGTACAAGCAGTTTGGCCACGCCGCCGAAGTATTCGTACATGTGAACATGGGCGGTGACCCATGCCTGCTGTTTTTCATTGATGAACGCTTCAACATAAGCATATTGGCTGTAAGTCATTACTCCTACAAATAGGTACGCATCCATCATTTCACCGGTGTCAGGGTCTGTAATATAGGCAGGGTCTCCTGCCCAGTCCACTTCAACCTGTTCGCCTGGTTTATGAGCGATATGCATGGTTGCGCGGCGCTGTGAGAATACATAAGCGGTTCAGAACCGCTGAGGCGGCATTGTTCCATGTATTCTGTCCATAGGAGCTTTTTGCTGACCCCATTTTGAGGAGCTCCTTATAAATGTAGGTAAGGTCAGGCATCTTCTTGCCGCTGACTCCTTTCCCTTCCTTGGAGTATAGCATACCCCCTAATACGACATTGGTTTGTCCTTCCTGCAGTGGCCAGGAGATGGTTAGCTCCTCTAGCTATATTTACATCAGAAAACTGATGCATAGATACAGTATAAAGGATGATTGGGTAGTGGCTCACTCAGGAACGGAAAGGTGGCTCAAAGTGGACAAGATTATTCAGATGAATGTAGATGCTATTGTAACCCCTGTAGTGTAACTACGCAGATCCTATTGATAGTTACACTACAGGGGTTATGTTTTGCTTTGAATGGCAACAGTGTGATTTCCTGCGTGGAATGGGGC
>NZ_AFGF01000140.1 GCF_000219125.1 Acetonema longum DSM 6540 | reverse complement strand
AGGGTGAGGTCGCCGGTGCTGTAGAGGAGGGCGTTGTCCAGGTTATGGATGTCGCCGGCTTGGATCAATGCTGTGCCGTTGGCGGCCAGTAAGGCGTTTTGGTTGATCATAGTGTTTGTTACTTTCAGGTCTAAGGCGCCGCCGCTTCCCCAGTAGCCTTGGTCGTTGGTAAAGACCTGACTGCGGATCGTCATGGGGCCGTTGCTTTCTACGGTGGAGTCTTCGTTGAGGATCCCCTGGTCAATCGTAAGATTCAGAGCCTTGCCGGCGCTTAGGAGGGCTTGATTTTGGTTGGCGAATTGGCCGGCAGTCACGGTCATGACGCCGCTTCCGGCCAGGGCGGAATCCTGGTTTAAAAGGCGGATGTCGGCCTGAAGGGTGAGGTCGCCGGTGCTGATGAGAAGGGCGTT